>JANYFS010000012.1 GCA_025359705.1 Deinococcales bacterium
TTGTGAGCTGTTTAGCCGTGCATTCATCCGTTCGCTTTGCCATTTGGCAAAGGATTGCGCTCGAGTCAGCGAAAAAACCAACCAACCGACCAACAGCCCACCCAGCAACACCCCCCAGACCACTGCCCAAGGTTGCGGGTCGATAAATCCTCGCAGGGTGTAAAAATGCATTTTCCAAGTGCGACCCGCAATGTTCAAATCGCTTTGTTGCTCGAGCCGCTCGAGTTTACTTTTTTGTTCAAAGCTACGAAATAGCAGACTGCCCGTGCGGTCAAACACTTCAAACCCCACGTTTTGCGAGGGGTCGCCAAACAAACTTTCCATAAAACCCTGCATCCGAAAAGATAAAAAAGCAAAGCCCTGCAAGGCACTCCGCAGTTCGTTAACGGTGCGAACGGGCAATTCAGGATTGTAGAGCGGGGCAAAAATCGAAAACCCCTTTTGATCCCCCGAGGCGACCTGTCCAGGCATCAAGCTCAGTCCTTCAGTTGCCACCAAATTGCCGTGGTCGATTGCGTCGCTCATGGCGCTGCGCCGGTCATCATCGCTCCACAGGTCAAAACCTAGACTGACACGGTTGATGTCTACATTGGGAGAGATGTATAAAATCGGAAAATAGACCCCACGGTCTCCTTTGGGAAAGACCGTAAAGTTGTTGCGCCACAGCAGTTGGCGATTTTTTTCAAAGGAGGCCAGTTCTGCTTGGGTAATTTTGGGGGCGTAACCCAAAGCCTGCACCCCTGGATAACGCCGTGATAGCTCGAGGCTGTCGGCAAAGCTGCCAAACTGCAAGCGCCCCACCGCCGAGCTACCCACCGAAGTTCGGGACAGAAACAGGCTTCGCACGGTTCGCAGCACATCCTGATAGGTGTCCAATCTGCGGGTGATCAGTTCTTCGATGCCTTTGATTTGGGCCTCAAAACGCAAGCGCTCGTCATTGCGTACCCCGCGTACCATCAGTAAGGTGGTTGCACTGGTGATCAACAGCAGCAGCAGTAACAAAAAATAGGGCAAACGGCTGGCCCGCATCAAGGAAGGAGCCGACATTTATCCAGGCTCCCCAGCTTCAGAAGATCCAGCTTCAGAATTTTGGGATGTCTCGAGGGCAGGATCAAGGACATCCAAAGCGGCCTGCAAAAATACGTGGCTCGAGACTTCTTTACCCGTCCAAGCAGTAAAGGCGAGCTGCGCTTGATGGGCCAACATCCCCAAACCGTGTGTGCTGTGAAACCCCGCCGCTCGAGCGCTTTTCAGCAAGGCCGTCTCGAGGGGTTTGTAAACCATGTCGTAGACCAAGGCATCACTAGCCAAATCGGGAAAAGGAATGTGCAGCGGCGACTCGAGCGGATTGTTTAGCCCCGCGCTGCTGGCATTGAGCAGCAATCCCACCTCGGCAAAAGGAATGTGTTCTTGTTGCTCCCAGACCCGCCCACTGGGGCAAAGTTCTGCCAAAAGATGCTGCGCCCGCTCGAGGTTGCGGTTCCAAATCCACACCTCACAACCCGCCCGCTCGAGGGCATACACCGCCGCCCGCGCCGCCCCACCCGCCCCCAACACCAGCGCCACCCCGCCCGACTGCTGGGCGGGCGTGTACCCACTCTCGAGCAAAGAGGCCATCAAACCGGGCGCATCGGTATTTTCGCCGTACAGCCGCCCATCCTTTTGAATCACGGTATTGACCGCCCCAATCTGGCCCGCCTGTTTGGAGACGTGATCCAACATACCCAGTACAGTTTCTTTGTGGGGTAAGCTCAGGTTACAGCCCAAAACATCGGCTTGCCGAATCCCCTCGAGCGCTCCTTCGAGCTGGTCTGGGGCGATGTCTCGAGCCTGATAGGTTCCCAACAAGCCTGCTGCCGCAAAAGCAGCAGTGTGCATGGCAGGTGAAAGGGAATGTGCCGCAGGGTGGGCAAAAAGAAAAGCTTTCATCGAAAATAGTTTAGTACGAATTTCGCTGATTCTGGCATGTTTGTTTTCTGAGTTAAGGTCAAAAGCTAAGAAAAAGTGGCTCGAGGACGGGAGGCCACCCTGCAAAAGTATAATTTGTAGATTTTTGTACTGGAGATGTCAGCAGAGAAAAGTGTCAAGTCTCAGGCGATGAAAAAATGGGTTTGCTGCACAATTGGATTTCAATATAAAAAAATTATTGCAACGCAGTTTAAATTTAATGATATGTACTTGATACACTATCACCATTGGGGGATTGAAGGTGATGGCTTATATTTGATTAGTGGGAATATTGAATCTTATGTTAAAATGATTCTTGAAGATGTCGATGAGTATGAGGTATTTGAAGTCGGAGGTATTTGAAGTCGGTGGATAAATTTTAGTGTTTTTGAAAATATCTAAAAACTCCACCTCTTTGGATAAGAGTTGCATTTGTCGTGATGCTCCTTGCCCTGCTCCTCCCACACCGCTCGAGTCTAGCAAAAGTCACCCAAAACCCCAGCGTTCCCTCGAGTACCCCACCCCCTTTTTTCTAGGTGGCTCGAGGGGTGCTGTGACCCATCAACTTCATAAATAGTGAAAGCGCCTTAGCTCGAGCCACTGTGCAACCGAACCGCTCGAGCGATTAATCCCTTTTTAACTTTCTGACACAGCATAAAATTGTCACAGTATGGCTAATATGGGCTGAAAAGCTGCTGCATACGGTCTATTCCATTATTAAAACTACTTTACATTTTGCTCGAGATACCTTGTTTTTTTACTTTCGATACTTACCCTCTTGACGAAACTTTAATTATTGTTTAGACTTTGAAAGAACTGAAAGAATAATAACTCTTCACCAACCAAACGTTCAATATAGGTATCTCACGCTCACCTATAGGGGTAAAGGCAGGTATCCCTTCTGGAAACCCGACTTGACATCATCATGGCTGAAGTCCAACGCCATGAGCGCGTGAGTGTTCATGAGCTATCCCGACTGCTGGAAGTTTCCACCGTCACCATTCGCAGCGATCTCGAGCAATTGCGCTTGCAAGGGCAGATTCGCCGCACCAGAGGCGGGGCCACCAAACCCCTGCTGCACCAAATGGAACAACCCCTCGAGCAGAACCGTAAGCAAAACCTACTTGCCAAAAGGCATATTGCCGAAGCCGCTGCCAAGCGTATTGAGAATGGCGATGTGATTTTTGTAGATGTGGGCAGCACTACCAGTGAAATGGTACGTTTTATCTCGACAAAGCTCGAGGATGTTACCGTGATCACCAATGGTCTTAATATTGCCCTCGAGCTTGAGCGGCTTGCGAACTTGACCATTGTGGTAACGGGTGGTACACTAAGAAC
>JANYFS010000456.1 GCA_025359705.1 Deinococcales bacterium
TTGGGCCAAATTCGATTCTTGGAAAACTCGACATATTGCGGATTGATTTCAATTCCAATCGCACGGGTGAGTGAAGGATTGTTTTGCAATGCTGCCAGTAATAGGTTCCCCTGACCGCAGGTAGGTTCGATTACCGTAGTGTAGTGCTTTATTTTATCCGCAAGACAATGTACAACCTGCTCAGCTAGAAAAGCAGGTGTTTGAAAATCGCCATACTCTACTTGACCAAAGGATGATTCGGGAGATGATTTGGAAATTGCAACAGTCATAGTGCTTCCACACCTAACACTTTCCCTGCCTCGCCGATTGCCCTGCTATATTGCAATCGCCACTGTAAGGCATTGGAGATGGTTAAATAGCCCTGAAGAGGTCGTCGCTCGAGTAGTTCGTTGGCAATAGACGTTGCTTCAATATCATCTACGGGCAACATTCGATCTCGCATTAAAGCAACCAGATCTTCAGCATTGCAATTTTGATCTAGGTTCTCCAGAATCAAACGAGTCAGGGTAAAATCTGCACTATAAGCCGCGTCGATATAAATAAGATGCCGAATCTCGAGAGTAGCGGTTTGAAGTTGCAGGTTATCGCGCTTATCATAAATAAAAATAAGCAGATCGTAGCCCAAGCCGTATATTTTTTGGCGTGCAGATTTAAAGGGAGATGAAGATTGCGGTTGCCGAATGCTGGTGGTTTTAATATCCAGATTGAGCGTGGGTAAATCCAAACCACTTGCGGCATTTCCAGCTTCTATTTGAAAATTTTGAGCCAAATGAAGTTTAAATTTTGCCTCGAGGTAGGTACCCACTGCTTTGCCATCGGTCACACCATACAGTGAAGGTTCTGGATGACTGCTTTCCAGATCGGCAAATATGCGTGCTTCATGTTTGAGACTGGTTATGTTGAGTAGTGGAAGATTCATAGCCCTATCATATGGGAATCATTATGGGAATCGTTATGGGATTTGCTTGAATCGCTCGAGGGACGTTATGGCAAGAAGATGTTTGGTTTACGGATTATGTGCGCTTGCGAATGGTGGCGTGTAAACCCTAAAAGCTGGGAAACCTTGTGGGATCACCCTCGAGCATCTTTATTTTCTCGAGTGGAACAATCATTCTAAGTCTGGTTCCTGCTTTGAAGTCTTTTGCAGAAGTGCTGGGATTCACCTCGAGCGTGCCACCCACCGCACGCAGCCGCTCCCGAATGCTGGAAAGACCTGTGCCTTCTCGTCCCTCGAGCGACCCCATTTGCGCCATGCCCACCCCATCGTCGGAAACCTCGAGCTGGATGTGCTGTGGGGTTTGTAGCACTTGGATTTGGCAGTTTTTGGCCCTCGAGTGACGCACCACATTGGTGATGGCTTCACGCAGGGTCAGCTCCAAAATTGGCTCGAGGCTAGGGGGGAGGTGCAGTTCTGCCATTTGGCTCGAGAGGGAAACTCCTGCTGCATCCAAAGCCACTTTTGCCCGCCCAAATTCGGCCTTCAGGCCACTGCCACGGTAGCCCCGCACCGCCGAGCGCACTTCTGCAAGGGTTTCCCTTGAGATGCGTTCGATGTCGCGGATTTCGGCAATGGCTTTGGTGATGTCGCGTTCTGCCAGTTTAGAAGCGAGTTCAGACTTCAGCACAATCACACTTAGGCTATGCCCCAACACATCATGCAAGTCTCGAGCGATACGTTCGCGCTCGGCGAGTTGGGCTAGTTTTTCGTTGTGTTTTTGCTGTTCGCGCTCCTGAATGCGGGTCATGACATTGCGGTAACTAAAAAAAGTACCCAAAGCCGACCCCAAAGCTAGAATGGCAAACGAAAAAAGCAGTAGCCCATTGGAATCGGATGAGGCATACCCAATGCAAATAAAACCCAACATACTACACATCATTCCCAAGAAGGTCAAGCGAATGGAGGGTTGAAAACCAATCATCGAGCAGGCATAAACTAAAAAAGTCAATACGTTACCATCAATCAGGGGAAAAGCCAATATTGCCAACAAAAAACTATAAAGCATCCCAACGATATTCCATAAAGACCCATTAGGTCTCGAGCCAGAGATAAAGAAAGCCTTGCCATAGATGATCACAAAGAGCAGCAAGGCAAAGCAAGTTGCACCATAAACCCAGATGGGATGGGGAAGTTGAAAAAGGCTTAGAATTGGAAAAACCAGATAAATCAACCAAATCAACGGGAACCAAACGAGTGGTTTGTTTAGAGGTTTCTCGAGGGATTGATTCATAAGCACTTCCCATTCTAAAACAAAAAAAGCAAGCATAAAGCCTGCTTTAAAGTGGCTCGAGAAAGTGGCTCGAGGGGAGAATTAAATCAGCTCTTTTTGCCTTCGTCACGGCGATAACCTCGGTAGGCTAGGGCCAAAAACAGCACCAAATAACCGCCCAGCCACAACCAATGCACCATTTGATCCGCAAGGGGTTTGCTGCCCAAGGTCATCCAGCCCAGTTCGGCGAAGTGGTAGGCAGGCATGTAGGGGGCGATGTCGCGGATGAATTGGGGGGCCACCTCGAGGGGAACGAACAGACCCGAGGTGAAGGACATCATTAAAAAAACCAAGTTGCTGATGGCAGGGGCGGCAGTGCTGGAGAGGTTATAGCCGATGGCAAGGCCCAAGGCAATAAAAGTGATCATCGCCAGTAAGAACTTGCTAAATACGGTGATTGCCAAAATCGGCTCGAGGGAAACCCCGCCCACCACACTGCCAAAAAGGGTCAGGCTCAGCATACTGAGCAGCCCCACCGCCAAGGCCGCCACGGTTTTGGCAACAAAGTAGAGTATCGGAGGCATCGGGGCTACTTTCAGAATGCGGTTCCAACCCATGCCGCGCTCGTTGGCAATGCTGTTGCCAAAACTGGTGATACACACCGTCATCAAGCCGTAAGCACAGTAGGAAATCAGCATGTAGGCCCCCGCATTGACCCCGCCAATGCTTTGTTTGGAGTTGGGTATCCCAAAAATGGCAAAAAACATGATGGGCAGGGCTAGGGTTGCAATAATAAAAGCAGGGTTGCGAAACAGTTTGATGATTTCGGTTTTGCTGAGGGCCAGCAGCATTCCCAAGTTGCTCGAGCGGTGGTTGGTTTTGCGAAGCGGTGCAGTGGTCAGGGTCATGTGTGGGTTCTCCTCGAGTGCAGTAGGGTTTAGTTTTTGACGGGTTGTCTAGCGGGTGTTTTGGCGGTCAGCGACAAAAAGGCTTCCTCGAGCGAAGCGCGTGTCACCTCGAGGTCTGCCACGGGGACGTGATAGCCAAACAGTTCTTGCAGCAGTTTTTCGGGGGTGTTGCTGATCAGTTCGGCGTAACCTTCGCTATACGAAGCGCGGCTGACTCCAGGCAAGGCTTGCAAGGTGGCTAGGGTGATGCCCTGGGTTTTAAAGCTGACTTTGGAACCGCCCGCCTTGGCCTTGATTTGGTTTTTATCGCCTTGGGCAATAATTTGGCCTTTGTCGATCACAATAATTCGGTCAGAAAGCGCGTCGGCTTCCTCGAGGTGATGGGTGGTGAGGATGATGGTTTTGCCTTGTTTACGAAAGTTTTTGATGGTTTCCCAAAAGCTCGAGCGGCTTTGCACATCCATTGCCACGGTGGGTTCGTCCAAGAAAATCAATTCGGGATCACCCACAATCGAGAGCGCGAAAATGAGGCGGCGTTTCTGCCCGCCAGACAGGGTGTTGGCTTTTTTATTCACTTGGTCGGAAAGGTCGGCAAGCTCGAGGGCAGATTTTTTCTCGAGGGCATGGGGGTAAAAGCTACTGAACAAATCCAGCAATTCGCCCACGGTCAGCATTCCTGGCAAGTCGCTTTCTTGCAGCATCACCCCCATGCGGCTGCGGACGGCAGTTTTGCGGGGGTCTTCCCCAAATACCCGCACGGTTCCCGAAGTGGGGCTAGCCAGGCCCATCATCATCGACAGGGTGGTGGTTTTGCCCGCGCCGTTTGGCCCCAAAAAAGAAACCACTTCGCCTTGCTGCACACTCAGCGACAGGTTATCCACTGCTTTGAGGCTACCATACTGTTTACTAACCCGCTCGAGTTCGATGATGTTCATACCCAAAGTGTACGCGGCAAGGTTCCGCTCGAGCAGTGGATTTTGTCATGCTTTGCGGGTGACACTTGTCATGTAGAGGACTACTGACCTAAAACTGAAAATACAAAAAGGGTGAATAACTCTGTGCCGACAACCGCAATACCGCCAACAAAAACAGCGGGTAAATCAGCCACTCGAGGGCCGCCACATATTTGGGGTTACAGTTTTTCCAGTGGGGGGCCAGATAGACCAGTGCGATTGCCCCAACCAAGGTACTCAGCTCGAGGCCACGCAGCGAAACGGCTAGGGGTTCGCCCAAGGCTAGGCCATTCATCCCCAGCATACCTTGGTACATTCGCACAGCGTCAGCAGCATGATCGGAGCGGAACATCACCCAGCCCAAAATGACCAGCAGCAGGGTGCTAGCACTTTGCCACAAAGCCAAAAAGGGATTCGCTCGTTTCGCTTGAGGGGGTGTTTTACTTTTTCGCTCGCCCAAGTAACGCTCGAGGGCCAGCCATGCCCCGTGCCAGGCTCCCCACAGTACAAAAGTCCAGTTGGCCCCGTGCCACAAGCCGCCCAACAGCATGGTCAAAAACAAATTGAGATAGGTGCGCCCCACCCCTTTGCGGTTGCCGCCCAGCGAAATGTACAGATATTCCCGCAGCCAGCTCGAGAGGCTGATGTGCCAGCGCCGCCAAAATTCGGCAATGCTGCGCGAAATATAAGGGTGATCAAAGTTTTCAGGAAAACGGAAGCCGATCATCAGGGCCAAGCCAATTGCCATATCCGAATATCCCGAAAAGTCAAAAAACAGTTGCAAGGTGTAGGCCACCGCTCCCAACCATGAATCGGTAAAGGTAGGGTTAGGCAAAGTAAAAACAGTGCTAACCAAAGGGGAAAGGGTATCGGCAATCAGCACTTTTTTGCAAAATCCAGTGATAAAGCGGGTCACACCCCTCGAGAAACCCTCGAGCGAATGAACGCGGCTGCGAAACTGCTCTGCCAGCAAGTTATAGCGGAGTACGGGGCCAGCAATTAAATGTGGAAACAGGGCAATAAAAGCGGCAAAGTCGATAAAGTCTCGAGTTGGTGGGGCTACTTTGCGGTAAATATCCACCAAATAGGAAATGGTATGAAAAATAAAGAAAGACAAACCAATCGGGAGCAGGATCGGTGTCCAATTTAAAGCGGGAATATCTAACGACTCGAGCAAAGCATTAAGGCTTTGCACCCCAAAGTTGGTATATTTGAAATAAGCTAAGGTGAGCAGATTAAGCGTCACTCCTAACGTTAAAATGCGAAATTGATCTTTGGGATGAGGGCTACGCTCGAGCCACAAAGCAAAACCATAACTGAGTACCGTTACCGCAAACAGCAACAACAAAAAATCGAAGCGCCACCAGCCATAAAACAGATAGCTCGAGAGCAGAATCGTCCAGGATCTTGCCCTGAGTGGGGTTAAATAGTACAGCAGCAAAAAAAGGGGTAAAAACCCGAATAGGAACAGATAAGAGCTAAAAATCACGCTGCAAGAAGTATATCAGCACTCGAGCATCTTGGCTCGAGCATCTTGTGAAGCAACACGTACCCTAGCCTTTTGCCATCTTATTGGCAAACCACACCAGCTCGAGCTTTTCTGGGGTTCCCATTGCCAGCAGAGTGTAGGCAAAACCGCGCTCGAAGGCGGTGTCTTTGAGGGTTGCCAGTGGCTGAGTATCCACAAAGGCCGACAATGAAACCTTGAGCGGATTGACCGCGCGGCTGCCCACTTTTCCCGCTCCCAACGTGTCGATTACCGTAGTCTTGCCGTCGGTGGTTTTCAGTGAAAGGGTGGGGGCGCTCGAGAGGTTATAGAAATTGATTAGCGCTCGAGCCTTGTTTTGGGGTGTAGGGTCTTCCAACATGCTGATTTTGGGAGCAGCAGACTCGCCCGAAACCACCAAGGTATAAAAATGTCCTGCCACGAGATTTAAACTGCCCGTCAATTTGCCCAGCACATATTTTTTATCGCCTTTGGGCAAGGGGTAATAATCGGTGTGGCCTTTGGCAGCCACGGTCATCAGGGTTTTACCCCCCACTACTGGGCTGAGCGCGTCTGTACCAGCGTTAAGATTATTGATCACCCGCACAAAGCTGGAATCAGGCGGTGGAGCGGCCTCATATAGCCCTTGAGCTAGACTCGAGGCAAACACTCCTCCAAACACTCCTAATGTGCCAAGGAACACATATGCCAAAGCCAATCGGCTCGAGCGGCGTGATTTTGAAGTATGTTTGAGAGATACAGCTTTGAAAGACCACACCTGTGGGAATAGGAGATTTGAGGGAAGGTTGTGTAGCTGCATAACCAGATGCTAACCAAAAAATCCTCGAGGGACATGAAAAAGTGCTGATTAAATACCCATACGTGGCTCGAGTGGGTTTGTTATTTGCCGCTGATTCTTGTCTGGGCGTGGTTGTACGTGAGGTGCTGGAGAAAATTAGAAAAGCTGAATGTGAAGGT
>JANYFS010000117.1 GCA_025359705.1 Deinococcales bacterium
ACTCTTGGCGACCTTTGTAGTAAAGGTTCAGCATTTGAGTCTCGAAGGGAAACAGGCACTTGTTGGTTTGATTGAACATATGCAAGTTTCCATCATCAGGGAGTTTGGTACATTTGAGTACGTTGTCACCCGATCCAGGGAATATTGCACTACCGCCGACTAATCCAATGATGATGGCATCAAAGTCTCGAGGGGCAAAACCAGGTTTGGCATCGAGTTGTGCAGTCATCAGGTTAAAGGCAATAAAGGAGGTATTCAGCTCGATACCCGCTTTCTTAAACTCTTCCTTGAGGATACCCGCAAATTGTTGGCGACGGGTATTTTCGGCGTTGGTGGTCAAGTTGAAGGACAGGCGGTTGCCTTTGCTATCTACCCGAATACCATCCGCACCCCGTTTTTGGAAGCCAAGGGCATCCAAATAGGTATTGGCTTGAGCAAAGTTATATTTGTATTTGTCGGCATCTTTAGAAATCCAACTCGAGAATACAGGGTAAACACCCGTGTAGGTAGGTTGGCCCAAGCCACCCAAAGTCAAATCGACCATTGCATCACGGTTGGTCAACATGCTGAGGGCTTGGCGGAATTTAACATTGCGGAATAATTTACCTTTGAAGCTATTGCCGTTATCCACGTTCAGAACCATAAAGTCAGAGCTAGCCCGTGAGCTGGCATTGACAATCAAATTGGCATCCAGCTTTTTGCCATCGACTGCGGCTTTAACTTGGGCCAAACGGTCTCGGTTGTCTGGAGCATATACATCAGCGTTACCTGCCAAGTATTGGGCCAAGTATGCGTTCTGATCGGCAACAAAGTTAATTTGCACCCCGTCTAGGTAGGGCAAAGACTTGCCAGCCGAATCTTTATTCCATTCACCGTAGTAAGGATTTTTAACCAAAACAGCCCGCTCGCCAGGAGTATATTTATCGAGCTTAAAGGCTCCCGAAGTCACGATGCTTTCGGGCTTGTCGGTAATACCACCCATTTCCTTGATTCCTTCCGCACCTTTACTCTTATAGACGGGCATATAAATGTGGGTAGGATTTGGAAAGAAACTAGAGAGCTGCTCATATGCAGTCACATCTGGGAAAGGAAACTTCATCTGAATAGTATCGCTACCTATTTTAGTGACTTTGATCGGTTTGTCATTCGGAAACCAACCACTAAAGGCGTTTGATCCCACTTTTTCATCACTTTCGATGGTAAAGGTGGTGATCCAGTCCTCGGCGGTGATGTCTTTGCCGTCTGACCATTTCATGCCACTGCGAATTTTGAGGGTAAAGGTAGTTTTATCTGGGGAGAGCTTAAACGATTCTGCCATATAAGGGATGTATTCGTTGGTGACAACATCCAAAACCATCAGGCCACCCGCAGCAAGAGTAGTGGGCATATTTGGGCTTTCACGGTAGGTGAAAGGGTTAAGGGTTTTAAAGTCTGCCAAATTGATGGTACGCAGCACGCCACCGACTTGAACTTCGCTGGGTTTGTTAGAAGACCAGTTGGCAGGATCAACAAAAGGCGCAGCAAGCGCGGCGCTCGAGGCAAGTAGGGCAGCAAGGGTGAGTAGTTTCTTCATGGGATCTCCTCGAGATTCACACCCTTTTGGGTGTGAGGATTATTCAAAAAAGCAAAGGCGCACAGCAGAATTCGGCTTTTAGACCGCAAACATTTGCGTGTGCGTTAGCTATACAAGTTCACAACGCTTTTAATATAAGCATTTTTGCCTAGCCTCGTCAAGACATTCACATGACAAAAACCTAACGCGCGTTTTTATGAACACAACCTCATGAAAACTTGCACCTATCGCTTAGAATTTCACTTGGTGAATGATAGGAGAAAAGCGCAAAATCTATAGCAAATGAATCGAGTACAAGAAGTTTAGGATAAAAAAACAGTGCAGTGCATATTTATCCCAAATGTGATCCCAAACCCGATCCCAAACCTAAACTCAGCTCGAGGATCAAAAAAAAACTGCCACCCTCGAGCGTGCCAGTTTTTTCATCTCTTTTATGCAATTGTTTTCAGATGCCAAGAAATTAGGTACTCAGGAAACGAAGCATCAAGGCAATCAGCAAAAAAGCAGCGCCCAAACCGGTGGTGATTTTGACCAAACCACCCTCGAAGCCGCGTCCACCGAAGAAATCTTTGCCGGTTCCCATGCTGCTCGAGAGACCGTTTTGCTTGGGTTGTTGGATCAGTACGAACAGAATTAGTGCGATGCAAACGGCTGCAAATATCAGCAGAGCAAGGATTTTTATGGGGGGCATATGAACTCCTATTGAGCTAGATCTCGAGGATATAGAGCGTTCTAGCCTGCAAATACACTCGAGGGAACGAATATCATAATAACAAATTTTGGAGAAAGCCGAAGCCTTCTCCAATTTTGGTGCTTTTTGGTGCCGAAGAGGGGACTCGAACCCCTACGGTTTCCCGTTCGATTTTGAGTCGAGTGCGTCTACCAATTCCGCCACTTCGGCATGGACTTACTCGGACTTGAGAGAGTATAGCAGCGACTTTTGAGTCTGTCAACTTTTTGTGGGCTTTTTTGGTTTGGCTTTGGTTTGACAGGGTAGCTCGAGGAGAATTTTACACAGTAGGATGAGAAATTTGCGCTAGTCGGCTTTGCTCGAGCGCTCGAGGCGAAAACCAATATCGCGCCTGAATTGTGCGCCCGCAAACTCGATCTGATCCACTACTGCGTAGGCTTGCTCAATGGCTTGCCCCAGGGTCTCCCCTGTTGCTTGAACTGCCAAAACCCGTCCGCCGTTTGAAACCAAAACACCGCCCACTCGAGCGGTTCCGCAGTGATACACCGTGGTTCCCAAGGTTTCTTGGGGCAAGGTGATGGGGATGCCTTTGGTGGAACTGGCGGGATAGCCAGGCGAGGCCAGAACCACCACTGCGCTCGAGGTACTGGCAAATGTTACCAAATCGGGGGTTAGGCGGCCTTCGGAGCAGGCCAAGACAATCTCGAGCAGGTCGCTCTCGAGTAGCGGTAGCAGTGCCTCACATTCGGGATCACCAAAACGCGCATTGATTTCCACCACTTTGGGGCCACTGGCGGTGAGCATCAGACCCGGGTACAAGATGCCCGCAAAGGGATGTCCCTCGAGGATCATACCTGCCATAATCGGCTCTACAATGTGAGTGCGGATTTGCTCGAGCTGTTCTGGAGCCAGTGGAAAGGGGGCAATCACCCCCATGCCACCGGTCATCGGGCCAACATCATCCTCAAAAATGGTTTTGTGATCTTGGCTGGGCGGCATCAGAAC
>JANYFS010000137.1 GCA_025359705.1 Deinococcales bacterium
GTTGCTCAATTTGGGCAGGAAACCCTCAGAGAAAAATCAGAATGGGTCAATCAGAATAGGTCAAATGACTACACATTATAAATACTTGCCTCGAGCCTAAAACAAAAGAAAGACGAGCCAACGGCCCGTCCCTACAAAAGATTTTGCTTGCTTATTACAAAGTTTCTTCTTGACGCACGGTATAAGCGCTCATTACTTGATCGCCCTCTTCCATACGCATCACCTTGACCCCTTGGCTATTGCGCCCGAAGGTGGAGATTTCTTCCACTCGAGTGCGAATTACCACCCCATTGCGGGATAAGATCATTAACTCTTCGTTGCCTGCCACATTGGTTAGCGAGACCAATTTACCCGTTTTCTCAGTGACTTTGAGGGTAATTACGCCTTGTCCACCTCGGCCCTGCAAGGTGTAATCCTCGAGCGGAGTGCGTTTGGCAATGCCACCTTCGGAAACCACCAGCAATTCTTGGCCCTCGAGCGCAGGATCTTGGATAATCGCCATCGAAACCACTTGATCTTCGCTCCGCAAACGAATCCCAATCACCCCTTGCGAAGCGCGGCCCGTGTCGCGTACATCCGAAACATTGAAGCGGATCGATTGCCCATCCAGGGTTGCCAGCATGACCTGTGCGCCTTCGCCCGTGATGTGATCAACCTCGACCAATTCGTCACCCTCGAGCAGGTTAATCGCAATCAGGCCGCTCGAGTTGATGTTGCCGTATTCGCGCAAGGTGGTGCGTTTGATCAGGCCGCGTTTGGTGGTAAAAACCAAATAGCCATCGGCATTAAAGTCTTTGATCGACAAAATCGCCTTGACTTTCTCGAGGTCGCGCAGCGGCAACAGGTTGCGGACGTGTGCGCCTTTGGCATCACGGCTGGATTCGGGCAGATCGTAGATTTTTTCGCGGAACACCCGCCCTTGGTCGGTGAAAAACAGCAGGTAATCGTGGGTGGAACCCACAAAAATATGGGTTTTGGTGTCTTCTTCGCGCAGTTTACCGCCACTGGCTCCGCGTCCACCGCGTGCTTGGCTGCGGTAGGCATCCAGACCCGAGCGCTTGATGTAGCCCGCCTTGGTCATGGTGATCACCATATCTTCGACTGCAATCAGGTCTTCTTTGCTGATGTCGTCGTGCAGGTCGGCAATCACCGAGCGGCGCTCGTCACCAAAACGCTCGCGGATGTCGATGATCTCTTCCCGCACCACCTCGAGCAAACGGGGACGGTTGTTCAGAATCAGCTCGAGTGCAGCCATAATGCCCTTCAACTCATTGTATTCGTTTAGCAAACGCTCGCTCTCGAGGCCCACCAAACGCTGCAAACGCATATCCAAAATGGCTTGGGTTTGCGCGTCGGAAAGGCTGTAGGTACTTTTCAGCCCTTCCCGCGCTTCGCTGGCATTTTGGCTGGCCCGAATCATCTTGATCACTGCGTCCAAATGATCCAGCGCAATCAAGAGTCCCTCGAGGATATGCGAGCGGTCTTGGGCCTTTTTCAGATCGTAGCGGGTACGGCGGGTCACAACCTCTTGGCGATGCTCGAGGAACAAGCGCATGGTGTCTTTGAGCGGCAGCACTCGAGGCTCGCGGTTGACAATCGCCAAGTTAATTACGGTGTAGGTGGTCTGAAGCTGGGTGTATTTGTAGAGCTGGTTTAGCACCAATTCGGGCAAGGTTCCGCGTTTCAGTTCAATCACAATGCGTACAGGATCATTGCGATCCGATTCGTCACGCAGGTCAGAAATATCAGGAATTTTCTCGAGTTTCTTTTGCAGCGCAATGGTTTTGATCAGGTTTTCTTTGTTCACCTGATACGGGATCTCGGTGATGATGATCGAGTGGCGGTTGTTTTTCTCTTCAAAGCGGGCTTTGCCACGCACCCGTAGGCTCGAGTGGCCCGTTTCATAGGCTTGACGAATGCCCATGCGCCCAATCCGTCCGCCCGTCGGGAAATCTGGCCCTGGGATGATCTCCATCAATTCGTCTAGGGTCATTTCGGGGTTCTCGAGCAGTGCCAGCAGCCCCGTGCAAATTTCGGTGAGATTGTGTGGGGGAATGTTGGTACTCATGCCCACGGCAATACCGGTGGCCCCGTTGACCAGCAAGTTGGGGAAGGCTGAAGGCAATACGGTGGGTTCTTCGGTGGTTTCGTCGTAGGTACGGCGGTAATCCACCGTGTCGCGCTCGATGTCTGCCAGCAAAGATTCGCCCAATTTGGTCATCCTTGATTCGGTGTAGCGCATGGCGGCGGGTGGGTCGCCGTCGATGCTGCCGAAGTTTCCTTGACCATCCACCAAACGGTAGCGCAAGTTCCACCACTGCCCCAAACGCACCATAGCATCATAAATCGAGGAATCGCCGTGCGGGTGGTACTTCTTCATCACTTCGCCCACCACTGCCGCACTCTTGGCGTGCTTGTGGTTGCTCAGCAAACCCTCTTGCAGCATGGCAAACATAATGCGGCGCTGCACAGGTTTCAGGCCATCTCGCACATCGGGCAATGCCCTATCGGTGATGGTGGACATAGCATAGTTGATAAAGTTGGTTTTGACTTCTTGGGTGATGCTGACCGTGTAGGTGTTCGTCAAGGTACTTCCCCCTCTTGAGGTATTGCTCAGGTTGATGCTTGGTTTGATGCTCGAGATGAAGATGGCCCCTAGAATGCCCTCGAGCCTGCTGTATCTTGCTCTTTTATGCAGAAATCTTGCATAAATATACAGGCTATTTGGTCTCTCGAGGCATGTGGTTAAACAGTGGGGCCAAACAGCTCATTATAACACATTTGGGGTGTGTTATGCAAATATCGTAACAGTTAAAAACCGAGGGTCACAGTATGACCAAATTACGAAAAATATCTGAGGTCAAAATTGTGTATGTTAAGTTTTATTGCATGTATTGCATTAGGGTGTATTGTACGGGCCAAGAAAACGTACACCATTAAAGTGAATCAGATGCGAGATAACATCCGCAAAAACGGCACGGTAGTTGGTACAAGAAAACGTACACCATTAAAGTGAATCAGATGCGAGGGAGCATCAGCTACCCATACTTCTGTTTCCCAAGAAATTTCTCCAAGATACCGACCCATTATAGTACGGTTCGGGAAGGCGGTTACATAAACTAATCCAGCACTTGAATTCGTGAAAAGATGGGCAAGTTCATCATGGCGTTTACCATCCACTGGGCCATGGCTAGTCACAGATTCAATCAAAAGTAGCCAATTCTTATCGGTGTAGTACAGCACAACATCAGGCATCTTGCCATGCAAATCTACCTCAACGCCCAACCCAACCAATAAGGTTGAATCAAAATAGCCCCACTTATCGCCAGTATCTCCGACGTAAACCAATACGCTTCCTGGGGCAAACCGTGGGGCAAAATTTTCGATTATTGCCCTTATCAAAACACTATGGTCTCCAGGGCTGAGTGTGATTTGTGTTCCCACTGAAATCTGTACTGGAATACGATTTTGTTCACGCTCCTTAGAATACCGAGCTATGAGTGTTTCTCGTTGAGCAAGATAAATTGCCAATTCATCATGCCATCCTAGAGTACCAAAACAACGTAACAACGTTAGCACGGATGTTTCAATTTGGTAAACAGCTTTTGGGCTATTGACAGGACGATCAGGTTTATCAGGGTTGTACAGAGCGATACCAGCATCACAAAATTGGTGCATCGTCTGACGGCGAAAGGTTTCTCGAGTATTTGGCGCATACTCTTTTTGATAGTGTTCTCGAGTCCAATCCATTATGGGTGTGATACCTAAAAGCGGGTTCTCGGCATCAGCCCACGGTTTACCAGGCACAAGGTTTAACAACGCCAACAGGCATAATGCAGAGCGTTCATTTTGTTGCGCTCTTGGTAGTCCCAACGCCAAAATGATTTTATGAGCGGACTCAATGTGATCGTTTTTTTGATTCATTGGGTCAATATCCTTATTTTTTCATCGATCATTGATTGTGTAAGATCTTCGCTTTTTATATCCCATTCACCTATCTCACAAAGTACAGCCCGACTGGGGTACTTCATTTGTTTTAGGTCTGTCGCATTGACCTGTGTATGTCCGCTAAAGATCCGAAAATACTCATCTACTGTGGTGGAATTTAAAAATATAGATAGCCCCCTTGCCAGCGCTTTCGGTAAACCATGCTTATTTTCATGAAACAAATTTAGGTGGTTCTCAAAACCAAGCATATCTGCCTCTACAAAAATTGATGGGTCAACCATATTCGCCACTATTCGACGTTTTTCTTCTTTGGATGAAAAACGTCTAACCACACAGTAAAAACCATTTGGGTAAAGCCATTTTTCGGTTTCATGGTTACGTTTTATCGCGTTTGCCTTTTTGATATTTTCTTTTGGCCATTTTACGATGTTAATATCAAAGTGAGCAGGATAGATC
>JANYFS010000231.1 GCA_025359705.1 Deinococcales bacterium
CAGGGAACGAAACGAAAACGCAACGCCTCGTGGGGGTCGAGCCTTTGAGCGAAGAAACAATCGAGGCAGGCGCACTTCCGAATGGGGACCCCCTACCACGCATCCATCTGCGACGTTGTGGGGGCATTATTCCCTCGCGACTCGTCACTTGCTTCGAATCGGCGGACCCCGAAGTCTGCCTCCACAGGTGCCTCACGAGGATCGTCAACTATGCTGATGACAACCTTAACGAGGAGGGTGCGGCAACCTTCTGGAAAGCCGCCTACCCCATACTCCAACGCCTCTGGGCTTTGGCTAATGACTACGGGCACAGCGAGGTTGCCCTGGGGTTCTTCAAGGAAGGCGAGAGCGAGATTGAAGGCTCCTCTGACGAATGGGCTATCCGTCGGGGAAACCTCATCGCCACGCATTACTTGGAACAAGAAGATCCGACCGAGGTCGTGACTCAAGTCACTTGGGGAACACAGCTGCCGCAACAGGTCGAGGTACCGGTAGTGCACCAAAATACCCAAGCTTCACAGCAGTAGCAGGGGCCGACGCAGTACCCGCAACAGCCGCTGCAAAGTCATCCCCAAGCTAGCAGTGTGAGAACAATACACGCTATACCAACAGTGGCTGCAATCCATCCGCCTTACCACCAGACTGTGTAGGCCCCACACCCAGGGGCAGGACCGCCACCTTACACCACCGGGCTACAAACGCCGGGGCAACTCCAAGGCACACAAGCGCTGTACCACAACCCGTACCAAGCGCCACAAGCTTATGCACCTCTTTACCAGCAGCAAGATCCGGCTATTTTGGCACTCATGGCGTCGGTGGCCGACTCGATGGCAAAAACGAGTGCCCTCATGTATGATAAAGAGACAGCAGCGGGAAACGAGAAAATGTCTTGGACGAGGCGATTCCCGGCACAAAAACAGCAGTTCATCCTTTTCGCTTCCTCCCTGGCAAGCAAAGTGGTCCCGAAAACCCCCGCTGAAGAATACCTGACGCTCCTTGAGGCGAAAAAGGAGCACTCTCACTCTATGGTGCAGCATGGAATCACGATACAGCGAGGGGGCACGCAGGCGATCGACCACTCCTTCGCGGCCCTGCTATATTCCGGAGTTCTGTTCAAGACGGAAGGACACGGCACCCCAAAAGGAATCTCCACCTTCCTCTCCGTTCCGGCGCCTATTATTGGGGGAAGATCAGCTATGGGGGCGGACGAAATTAAATTGAGAATCGAGGCCCAAAAGCTAAGCGAGGCTCAAATTAAGGAACTTACCAAATCACAGGTTCAAATCCCGACTGACGGAAACGGGGTTCGATCAACACTCGAGAACCACCTGCACACCTTTGACTACTTGTTCGGTAAAGGGTCGCACCTCTACACCATGGTTGCCACACTCTATGCCGGGACAATCAAGCACAAAAGAGCGTTCGATGTTATGACTACGAACAACCCGGAATATGTCGCATGCCTGTTACAAGCGGTGGATGTAAAAGTCCAGTTGTTCCTCGAGTCCTGCGCGTCAGCGAAGACGGCCGACGAAGTCGACTATGAGATACTCGACTTCAAGGACGAAATTACCTCGTTCAAGCTCCGCCAGCCCATCCACACCCAGCTACCAGTTTTGGTCCAGCAAATTGTGGACGCCGCAAAATCGCCTCAAGCCCCCACGGGGAATAAGGCGAAGAAGGGCAAAAACAGAATCACGCCCGACGACTTGGAAGAGAAAAATAAGCGCAAGAAGCCCGAGCCAAAGGGGGACAAAGGCCAGGCAGACCCGAACTCACCAGTCACGAACGACTCACCAGCCGACCCCACCTGGATCAAGCAGGGCGAGCCGATGAAAATTTTTCACGACCATTTGGACAAGGCGCCAAAGTTCAAAGGAAAACCCATTTGCATCAATTACCATGTCAAAGGGTCGTGCTCGTGGGGCGATGGATGCAGGCGCAAAGCGTCCCACACAAGTAATCTCGACGATGAGACGAAAACGAAGTTTGGGGAATGGGTGAAAATGTGTCGCGACCTTGCGGAAGAAGGCAAAAACTGAC
>JANYFS010000242.1 GCA_025359705.1 Deinococcales bacterium
GGCGAATTCTAACCATTAGTGGCTATATTGAAACCCCAATGGGTGAGCATATTGTTTATGTATTCTTAAATCAGCAAAGCCCCCAAACCTATACCGTGCAACCCAGACACTTGAGAGCCGCTTTCGATTGGATTAACCGAAGTATTTCGGTAGTACAAGATGATGATTGGCGCGAAATTGCCACCAGCAAAGGTATGACCCTCGAGCGATATAAAGCCGAAGTGAAACAAGCCACGCTCGAGAAGAAATTGAAAGCGGTACAGTATAAGCAAGAAAAGATTGATTTAAAAGTCGATTTAATGAAAAAATCCAAGACTTAATTGCTCGAGAAAAATTTACCGTAAATCAATTTTAAAGCCATAATGCCAAGTGGTTTCATTTGGGTTCCATTTTGCACCCACCACGGGGCGAAAATTAAAGCAGGTACTGGGTAAATTTAGCTCGAGGGCCGCGTCCCAAGCGGTTTGGGCGAAGTCGTAACCCACCGTTGGGGCAAAACTCCAAACCATTTGGTCGGGCGTGATGCGGCCCGAAATGCCAATTCGCTGTGAAGTCCAGTGGGTATCTAAAAAATCGCTCGGGTCACTCGAGGGAATCCGTTCCAAACTGCCACTCAGCGCCAATTCACTAAGCGAAACCGCATTCAGCTCGAGGGTTCCGCCGTTCAACTCCGCATTCCAATGGTCACGGTCAGACAAAAAACGGTATCCCAAACGGCGATCCAGCGAAACTTTGAAATGATTCCCCTCGAGGGCTAGCCAACTGATTGCCCGCGTGTTGGGGCGCATTCCTGGCACGGGAGTATTTCCCCAAGATCCCAAACCTTCAAAACCCGCATTCAGATTGGCAAAACCCAGATCCCAACGGCCCGAAACATTGCCGTAAAGCTGCCCATACACCTCATTCTCGAACGGGAAAAGATCCGCTTTCAGCTCGAGCTTGAGCTTGCCTTGGTCATTTTCCCAAGCATTCTGATAGCGACTTTGCAGGTGCAAAAAAGGCCAACTCCTGTTCCAATCGCTTGCCAAGCCCGCTTGGGCGGAGATTTGCCCTCGAGCGTCGCCCACACCCCAGCCCAATTCGGCAAGAGCGGGATCTGTATTTCCTACTCCCGCTTGCACTCGAGCCTGAAAACCCGCGTCGGGACGCAGTTCATATCCCAGTTTGGCGCTAAAGTCTCCCAAATAAAAGGGGGAATAAAACCTGTGCAGCTCGAGCCAAGCCTGTCCATTTTGCACTTTTTCCCGCGCCAAACGCAGCTCGAGGTCTGCCCCACCCTCGAGGGACAGCAGATCCAGGCGCAAACGGTTGCCCAAAGGCACACCCGAAATTCCTGAGTTGCCCAACAGCGCGTTGCGAATCTGCTGTGGGCCAAGCAATTGGGCGGGTTCGCGCAGCCACTCGCTGAGCGGATCTTCACTTGGCCCCAAAACTTTGCTACTTTCGCGGGGATCATCGCTCGAGAGCGGTAGATCCACACGGCTAAAATTCAAAAGAGGAACCCCAAAAACCAGCAAACGCAGCCCCTCGAGCGAAGCGGTTTGGGGAACACTTTTTCGGTCAAAATGAAATTGATCCAGCTCGAGGGCCAGTTCGCGGGTGTTTGCCACACGGCACAACGAGGCACTGATATTTTGACCCTGACCTTGCATGGGTTGAGCATTCTGGAGATTGGCTTGGATTTGCTCCGCACTCAGATTAGCTCGAGCGCGACTCAGCTCGAGTTTTTCCGACAAAAGTTGCCCATTTTGCAGTTCGGCACGGCCCAAAGCATAGCGCTCGAGGGGCATACTGTTGGGCCGAATCAGTTCGGCATTTTCCAGCAGAATTTTACCGCCCACCATTTGACCTTTTGCAGCTTGCAGTCGGTATTTTCCAGCAAGCGGAATACTGGGAGTACCTGCGACAGCAGCCAAAACCTCGGGCAACTCGAGCTGTAAGTCCAGCCCCTCGAGCAATAGATCTTCTCCAGAACGTTGGCCTTTGAGCGCAGTTCCCGAAACCCCAACACCTTTAATTGCAATTTGGTTTAAGGTGATTTGTGCATTCAAACTCTCGAGCGAATCGGCGGTAACATCAAAACCCTGAAGGCTTAAACAAACCCCCTGAAGTTTAACCAAATCACCATCCCCCTCGAGCGAATCGGCATGAAACACCCCAAATCCTGGCTGGTCGATCTCGATTTCTTTATCATTACAACCCAAGATCTGATTTTGTGCGGGATTTTGTGCGGGATCTAATACTTGGCTCGAGACTTTAGAAGATACCTGTACACAAAGCAAGGCAACCAGAATTAGAGTTATGGGTTTTCTTTTCATGGCGGCCTCAATACCTTTTACAAAATACCTTGTGCAATCTCTCGAGGGAAGGCGGGAATATTTTATTTCAGTAGCAAGCTCGAGTAGGGTTTCAATTGCTCGAGGGTAGGCTTTGAACTGGCCTTAAGCTCATTTTTATCGTTCCATGTCACCCAAAGCATCGCTTTATCGCCCTTTCCACTCAGTTTGGCCCCTTTGTAGGTATAGGTGTAATTGCCTTGCAATACTGCGATTTTGTTTAAATAATCGACCATCAAACGGTCTGCAAGGATTTTGGGATCACTCGAGGAAACCCCTGTTTTGATCAGTAAGATTTGTTTGGCACTATCGAGTTCGGCATCTTTAGCTTGCAAATTTTTGACCAAAGCGTCACTATACAGCAGTTCGCCTTTTACGGTAAAGCGCTCGAGTTTAAGATCATAATAGGCACTCGAGGCATTTAAGGTTCCTGTGGTCAAATACTTAATCTTGCCTTCTTTGATTTCCACAAAGTCGCCTTCTTTGAAACGCAACCATTTGGCATCTACCGTAAAGCCCTTTTCACTATCGCTAATCACGCCACCTTTAGCTAAAGTGGTGATTCCTGTCGTTAAATCCAAAGTTTGATCGCCGTAAGGCTTGATACTAAAACCCGCAAATCCCACTGCCAAAGCAGCAGTTGCCGCTGACAGCATCAGGGTTGGGGTTGTGTAACGCAGAAGATATTTCAGATAGTTCATGGCTTTATGGTAGCGCAAGCACCTGACTTCAGATGAGATTTTTGCTCGAGGTCTGGTTTTGGGATGCAAAGCGTTCTCATCATAGCAAAAATGACGCTAAAAATGGCGCTAAAAATCGCGCCATATCGAACTTTTTTGCTGATTAAGTCGATGAGAACACTCCCAGATTGCTTCAAATCTTCTTCTTGGGTTGCCATTTGGCCCGCCCACTCGAGCCAAGGTTTAAATCTTCTGGGGCAGTTTGTGGAGTTTGCTCGAGGTCTTGCTCGAGATTGTGCTGGAGTGTTTCTTGAACACTATTTTCTTGAGTTTTGATTTCTTGAATTTTGATTTCGGCAACAAGTGGAGCCGCCAAATGAATCCCCGCTTGCTCGAGCAATGCCCTCGAGTCCAGTTTGGGAATTTCTGCTTTGGGTACTGTGGGTACTGTGAGTATTTCGGCAACCTCGAGCGGAGTCTCTATTTTGGCTTTGGGAGTCCATTTTTTACGCTCGAGGGGAGCGGGTTCTGCACGTTCAATGCTCGAGGGAATTTCTACAACTTCTGCAACTTCTGGAGTTTTGGCTTTGGGAGTCCATTTTTTGCGCTCGAGAGGAGCGGGTTCCAAAATCGGTTCTGCACGTTCAACGCTCGAGGGAATTTCTGGAACTTCTGCAACTTCTGGATTTTTGGCTTTAGGAGTCCATTTTTTGCGCTCGAGGGGTGCGGGTTCTGTATGTTCAACGCTCGAGGGAATTTCTGGAACTTCTGCAACTTCTGGAGTTTCGGTTTTAGCTTTGGGTTTCCACGTTTTTCGCTCGAGGGGAACGGGTTCGGTTGGGATTGCCATGACGGGATTTGGAATGGGATCTGGGTTTGGTAGTGGGACGAATTGTTCTGGATTGCTCGAGGGAATTAGGGTTTGCACAACGGGCGTTTCGGGTTTTGGCTCGGGTTTTTGCTGGGGTTTTGGCTCGAGAATGGGTTCTGGAAGCATTGTCCGCTCGAGTTGAAGGGCTATTTGGTTGATCATTGGCCTCGAGGGGAGTTGGGCAATGGGACTACTGCGTGTGGCATTGCGCTGGCGAATCCCCGCGCCTACAAACATTCCCAAAACAAAGGTTAGGATTAGCCCCAAAGCCACCCACGCCCCAGAAGCCTTGAGAATCAGTCCTAGCAGTACAAAGGCCAGCAACAGCAGCACAATCAAAATCACTAAACGCCGACCAGCGGGTAATATTTTGGGGCTGTGGCGTTTTTGGTAGGAATCCACTTGATCACTGAGCATATGTACCATCCTCTAAACCAGCCAAAGTCTTGGGTTCTTTTTCGCAAAAGTCCGCTCGAGTGCTTTGCTTATGGCAGGCCCGACCCATCGGTGTTAAACTGGGGCCACTTTGAGAAGCGTGCTAAAAACCACCCCACCCCGATTTGCCCTATTACCCATTTTACGCATTTTGCTGCTGACTGCGGGCCTTGGGATCAGTTTTGCCGCGCCACGCAACTTTCAGTATGAAGGCTACACTCGAGTGGTGCTGGATTTACCCAAAGCGGTGGACTATGAAACTTCAGAAACGGCGGGTGGCTTGGTGGTCACTCTCAAAGATGTGGAGCTGAAAAACGAGTCCGAACAATTAAAGAGCCGCGAATTGACCCGCTCGAGCCTGAAAAGCAAAGGAGGCAACACCCTCTGGACGCTCGAGGGCAAAGGTCGGGGCAAGCCTGTCTACAAAATCTTTATCATCAAAGATGAAGATGGCAGCGCCCGGTTGGTGTTGGACTACGGCCCAAGCAGCAAAAATATTACGGACTCGAATGCCAAACCAGGCGGCATCCCCGATGCCCACGCCCCCGAAGGCCAAAAACTGCGGGTGGTACTCGACCCAGGACACGGCGGGAAATTCCCTGGCATGACGGGTTATGTCCAAGAAAAAGAAACCACTTTGGATGTGGCCTTGCGGGTGCGGGATCTGCTCGAGGCGGCGGGAGTCGAGGTCAAAATGACCCGCAGCAAAGATACCCAGCTCTCGAGCAGTTTAAGTACCGATTTAGATTTGCGGGCAAAAATGGCCAATGCGGGAACCATCAACGCTTTTGTCAGCATCCATGTCAATGCAGGGCCAAGCAGCGCCCAAGGCATCGAAACATTTTTGTTTGGTAAACCGCTCGAGAAAAGTACCCGCAGTTTGGCAGTGCTGGAAAACGGCGGTGGCGCACTGGGTGAGGCCATTACCAAAAAAGCTGAGAACCTCGCCAACAACCTGATTGGGGATTTGTTGGCCCAAAGCAACCTGACTTTTTCCAACACCCTTGCCCACAAAGTGCAAAACCAATTGATCAAAGATACAGGCGCGGTCAACCGTGGGGTCAAACGTGAATATTTGGCGGTGATCCGCCTAGCCCGCACCCCCGCCATCCTCACCGAAATTGGTTTTGGCAGCCACCCCGAAGAAGGCACCAAATTGGGAACTACCGAATACCGCCAAACCATCGCCCAGAGTATTGCCACTGGGATTTTGGATTTCTTAAACGTAAAGTAAAACGGATAACAAAATATCTCGATTCAGTCGGCGGTTTAGACCCTTTACTTTACTCGAGTTTGACCTTGCCCCAAATTCAAGACACACCCAACCGATAGAATAAACCCATGACCACGCCCAATCTCTCCAGCGCTCGAGCCTGCCGTTTTGCTACCTTTGGCCTGTTCCTGACCCTCTCGAGCCTGTGTGCCAGCCACGCCGCCACCCTCGAGGGGACGGTGGGATATTTGCAGGGTGGAACTGCCACGCTCGAGATGTTGCAAACGGGCAAGAAGATCGTGCTTCCCCAGTCTCAGGGCGCACTTTTGCTGGCCTTTTCGCCCAAAAATGGGGCGGCGGTGTATTTTGTGGGGCCAAAAGGGGCGCAACTTTTCGGGGATACTGTACCCAAATTGAAAGGCTATATCAGCTTGCCGCCCTACCTCGAGGCCAGGCCACTACCCAAACCACTGGATAGCCTCGAAGGTTATTCGCTGAACTGGGCTGCCGATGGTAGTTATTTTCAGATTGGCGAAACCCGTTTTGATCCCAAATTGAACCAATCGTTCAAAGCCAGCGAATCCGATGTGCGGGCTTCCTCGAGGGCGGGGGATGTGACCGCTTGGGTGGATCAAGACAGCACAATTCATTTGGCAGGGGGCAAAACCAAAACCGCTCGAGTGATTTTTGATCCCAAGCAGCCCAAATTTTGGATTCAGCTCAGCAAACAAGTGCTGGAGAGCGAACCCACGATGGCAAATGATCCACAAAATTGGTGGATTAGTAGTCTGGCGATGTCACCCGATGGTGAAGCGTTGTACTTTGCCCTGAACGGTGGAAACAGCGGTGGGGCAGCAGGAAACACCCAATATGCCTACTACAAATGGAACAGCAAAACCGACACCGCTACCCTGCTCGAGCGGCTTTCGGGTTCCAAAGGTGAGGGCAATTTGAATGGACGGCTCCCCAATTTGTGGGTTTCACCCGACGGCAAAAAACTGCTTTCTTTGGGATCGGTGCATTCCAGCGCCGCCGAAAACCCCAGTTTTGTGGATGTGCTGGATTTGGTCGCGGGCAAGTCCACCTTTTTGGACTGGGAAAAATTCGCCAAAACCTTCAAACAAGGCACCAACCAGGTGCATAAACCCTGCTGGATCAACGCCAATCTGGTGGCTTTGGCTGGCACGACCTACGACATTTCCAAGTTTTATGAGGGCAATGGGGAGATGAACCTGCCCAAAGATCCCCAAGATTTCACCCTGTATTTTTTTGATGCCTCGAGCGGGAAAGTGCTGGGCAAGCGGATGGGCGCTTCTTCGCCTGCGTGTTTAGCCAAATAACATATGCTCTTGATTTTGGATCTGGACGAAACCCTGATTCGGGGTCAAGAAACCCCGCTCGAGGGAATACCTTCCTTTGCTGTGGGGCCATTTTTGATCCATAAACGCCCCCACCTTGAGGCATTTTTGGCCTATGCCCTCGAGCATTTTTCGGTTGCGGTGTGGACTTCCGCCAGCCGTGACTACGCTTTGGGCATCATCCAAGCAATCTTCCCCGACCCCGCCGCCCTCGAGTTTGTTTTTGCACTCGAGCAATGCACCAGACGCAACAACGAATACACCCTCGAACCGTACTGGATCAAGGATCTGCGTAAAATCAAGAAGAAGTTTCCGCTCGAGCAAGTGATTATTTTGGACGATTCCCCCGAAAAACTCGAGCGGCACTATGGGAATTTGGTTCGGATGCCCGCTTGGGAAGGCAACCCGCTGGACACCGCTTTGCTGGAGGTGATTCCCTTTCTGGAACGCTGCAAGGTTTTGCCCGATGTTCGTCCACTCGAGAAACGGGGTTGGTACAACAACACTTAAAACGAAACTTAAAATGAATGTAAGAATTCCAGCGTTTGTCCAAGCAAAATGCCCATATCCTCGAGGGAATCATGAAAAACTTCAAGTCACCGCGTTGGCTTCTCCAGATCTTGAGTGTGGCCCTACTTGGCTCGAGCGGCAGTGTTTTTGCCGAACCAAACCCCGTTCAAAACGTACAATTCAGCCTCGAGCAGAGTTACAGCGCACTCAATGATGTGGGTTCCCCTCGAGCGAACCATCCCACTTTACACCGCTTTTATTTGGCCCAAAGTGCCGCGCCCAACGGCAAAGTTTTTGTTTTTTATCCTGGCGGCTTGGTTCCCGCCAGTGCCTACGAATTTATGGCTCGAGGTTTGGCTCAGCATGGTGTGACTGTGGCTATTCCGTTGATGCCGTTCAATTTAGCGGTATTCAACCCCAACGCTGCCGATCAGGTGCGGCGTGCGCTCGAGCGGCGGGGTTTTGAGATCGATAAATTGGTTTTGGGCGGTCACTCTTTGGGCGGAGCAATGGCCTCGAGATATGCCCTCGAGCGGCGCATCGACGGCTTGGTTTTGATGGGGGCTTTTCCTGCGGATACCGACGACCTCTCGAGGCGCAGCTTTAAGGTGCTTAACTTTGCCGCCGAACTGGACGGAGTAGCCACCCTAGCCGAAGTGCGAGACGGGCAAAAACGCCTGCCCAAAAACAATACCCTCGAGGTGATTCCAGGCGGGGTTCACGCCTTTTTTGGGCGATATGGAAGCCAGAGTGGAGATGGAACCCCCACCGTCCCTCGAGCGGAGTTTGAAAAGCAGTTGCTCGAGGGGTTGGTTAGGTTTTTTGATGCGCTTTAGAGCAGTTGTTCGTTATCCATTGTCCATTTTTCGTCAAGAACATGCTCGAAGACATCATAAACTCGAGGGCAGTTCTTTGTTTTGTTTATTTTTCCCTACGCGGTAGCACTTCTCCCAGACACTTTCCCTGTGCGCTTGGCCCTAGTGGGCTTCCCCTCGAGGGCCGCCAAACCACCCACCAACGCAATGTCCAGCACCTGCTCGAGGCGTTCGCAAGGATGGAAAAACATGGCGGTGCGAAGGTGCGCGGGAATGTCGCGCAGGTCGCGTTCGTTTTCTTTGGGAAAAACGATGTGTTTGATTCCCGCACGACGTGCGCCCAAAACCTTCTCCTTCAGGCCGCCAATCGGCAAGACCCGCCCCGTCAGGGTAATTTCACCGGTCATGGCGACATCGTGACGCACAGGAACCCCACTTAGGGCGCTGATTAAACTGGTGGAAATGGTCACACCCGCCGATGGGCCTTCTTTGGGAATGGCTCCCGCAGGGACATGAATGTGAATCTCAGACCCCTCGAGCTTGTCTGCGGGCAGGCCAAAGCGCTCTTGGTTGGCTTTGGCGTAACTAAGCGCCGCCCGTGCCGATTCCTTCATCACATCGCCCAGTTGCCCTGTCAGTACCAAGCCACTGCCCCGCATCACCGAGGTTTCCACGAATAAAATGTCGCCGCCCACAGGGGTGTAAAACATACCTGTGGAAACGCCCACCACGTCTTTTTCGCCCTCGTGTTCGGGTTTGTAGCGCGGCACACCCAGCAGACGCTCGAGTTCTTTGTCGGTCACTTTGGCCCGCTTGATCTCGCCCATTGCCACACGGCGGGCCACTTTTCGCACCACCGAACCCAATTCCCGCTCGAGGTTTCGCACGCCCGCCTCGCGGGTGTATTCGCTGACCAACTTCTCGAGGGCCGCATCGGTCAGGCTGATCTGGTTGGGTTTCAGGCCGTTTTCGCTGATCTGACGGGGCAGCAAGTAGCGCTTGGCAATCTCGATCTTTTCTTGCTCGATGTAGGAGCTAAATTCGATCACTTCCATGCGGTCTAGTAGCGGCCCAGGGATTTGCTCGGGATAGTTGGCGGTAGCAATAAACATCACTTCCGAGAGATCGAAGGGGATGCCCAAGTAATGGTCGTTGAAGGTGTGGTTTTGCGCGGGATCAAGTACCTCGAGCAGTGCCGAACTGGGGTCGCCTTGGTAGCTGCTGCCCAGTTTATCGATTTCATCCAGCAGAATTACGGGGTTTTTGGTTCCCACACTGCGTAAACCTTGGATAATCCGCCCAGGCATACTGCCAATATAGGTGCGGCGATGCCCCCGAATATCCGACTCGTCGCGTGCGCCCCCCAGCGAAATCCGCAGGTACTCGCGGCCCAGCGACTTGGCAATGGCCTGCGCGATGCTGGTTTTACCCACTCCTGGCGGGCCAGTAAATACCAAAATCGGGCCTTTGTTGGCATTTTTATTGGTGTTGACTTTTGGGCCTTTGCCAGCGGATTTGGTGGTGGATTTTACCGCGTCCAGCACCTTATCTTCCTTGTCCCCCACCCTCTCGAGCCTTAATTTTCGCACTGCCAAAAACTCGAGTACGCGGTCTTTGACTTTTTCCAAACCATAGTGGTCTTCCTCGAGGATTTGGGTGGCCTCGAGCATGTCCAAAGTCTCCACCGAGCGCACATTCCAAGGCAATTCCACAATCCAATTGAGATAGTTGCGAATCACTGCGCTTTCGGCGGAATCGGGGTGCATTTTACCCAAGCGGTTCAGCTCGCGCTCCACTTCTTTTTTAACCTCTGGCTCGAGGCCCAAGGCTTCAATTTTCTGGCGCAGATCGTCCAACTCATCGTCACCCTCTTCATTGCTGGTCAGTTCTTTGCGGATCACTTTCATTTGCTCGCGCAAGTAGTAATCGCGCTGGTTTTTATCGATTTCCTCTTTAACCTGCTGATGAATGCGTTTTTGCATTTGCAAGACTTCGGTTTCGGTATCGAGCAGCACCAAAACCTTACGCACCCGCTCTACCAAAGTAGGCGACTCGAGAACGGCTTGTTTATCGGCAACTTTAAAATCAAAGTTAAATGCAATGTAATCGGCAGTTTGGGCAATATCCTCGAGATTATTGATAAATTGCACCGTCTCGGGGGCCAAGAATTTACCGTTGCTGATCACTTCTTCAAATTTGCTGTTCAGCTCGCGCCCCAACGCCTCGAGTTCTAGGGTATTTCCACTGGGTACCTCGAGGGTTTCCACCTCCGCCCGCAAAAAATCCCCCTCGAGGTATTCCGTCACTTTGACCCGCGCAAAGGCACTGACCAACATTTGCAAAGTGCCGTCGGCATTTTTTCGGCTCCGCAAAATGGTACAAGCCGTTCCCACACGGTACAAATCCGAACCACTGGGTTCGTCCAGATCCTTGTCTTTTTGCGAGACAATCAGAATCATTTTGTGCGAATCCATCGCGCTATCAATGGCCCGAATCGAAATCGCTCGAGCAGCATCGATATGTTGCACCATCGTGGGGTAAATCACCGAACCCCGCACAGGGCAAACCGGCAACTGCTCGGGCAAGGTGGGGGGGATGGGGGTATCGTTTGGAGTAATGTCTGACATTGATTTTTCCTCGATTTAAAACAGGAGTGCCTCGAGATGTAGGACGAGATTAGGACGAGATGGGGGTTAGGTTATGTTCCTAGATCAATAAAACTTGAGTCTAGTGTTGTCAAGTTTAGCAAATTAGTGCCACTCAAGCAAGCGAAGAATAGGTGCGGCTCGAGGGTTTGGACTAAGCATTGTGGCTTATTTGTGGGAAGGTTTTGCAGGACGCGCTCGAGGATCAAAAAGACGGGTTAGTCTCGAGTATAGCGCAACTCGAGCCAAAGACGGATGCCTTCTGTACCAAATTTGGAGCGTACCTACTCGGTACCCCTGGAACGACGAAAATCACGCTTAGAGTGGTTATCCGTTGTCCGTCATGCGTTTTCCGTTTAAGAA
>JANYFS010000472.1 GCA_025359705.1 Deinococcales bacterium
GCTCGATTGCTTTTGGTCTGAAACTGCGTTTCTAGAGCATTTGTGACAATAAAAAGACCTCCTAAATAGGAGGTCTTTTTATTGAAGTGGTAGAGGATAAAGAAATGCACACACTTGAAAATCAAATAGCAAATAAGTTTATCGAATTGACGACTGGTCTCAGAATGCTTAAGGGCATCAACGAAACCGCGTACCAAGATCTTGTTTTGCATTTGAAAGAATATATCGAACAAGATAAAAATGATGATTATGTACCCAAAATTATGGCTCAAGTATTTTTTGATAATGCTGCCTTTTGTGAAAGTGTTGCCCATATATACACAGGAGATATTGCCAAAAGAATAATAAACATGTCGGATGAATTAGACGACCTGATCAGAGAGATTCTCACCCCTCGAGCGCCCAATGCTTAGCAAAAACCGTATTGGGGAATACCGCTCGATCCACCCAAATCTTTCCTCCCTCGAGCCAAGCATAAACACATCCCTGGAGGGCAACCCATCTCAAGGTTTACGCCTCCATCGCCTTAGCCCCAGGTTTGGGAGTCCAACGCGGCTTGGGGGCAAACTTGCCCAAAATGCTCGAGGTGTCGAAGGCCAAAGAGGTTTTGACCCACGGAAACACCCCCTCGAGCTGGCGCAAACCTTCACGGCTGATGCTCATTTGGCTGGGTTCCCAGACCTCAAAAAAGTCTTGATGCTCGAGGCGCAACATCAGGCGCAAACCGCCGCTGTATTCGTCCAGGGCGCTGCGGAGGTCACGGTAGCTCTCGAGGTCTTGGCTGCTGGTATCCACGGTTAGGTAAGCCATTTTGGGAATCTCCTCGAGTTCTTCGACCCGCACCAGAGCTTCAGAAATCACCCGCAAACTGCCCTCTTGGTTGTCCAGCTCGCAGACCACCAGCGCGGGAATATCCTCCTCGAGCTTGTCTTGCATTCGTTCGTAGGCTTTGCTAAAAGACACCAACTCGAGCGAACCCGTTTCATCGGAGAGCAAAAAGCGGGCCATCATCCCCCCCGATTTGGTGGGTTTTTTCTGCACTCCCGAAATCATGCCCGCCAGCAGCACTTTAATTCGTCCTGTGCCTTTGGGCTGGGCCTCGAACCAGTTCTCGAGGTCGATGATTTTGCAATTGGCGGTTTCACGCACTCCTTCGTACTGCTCGAGGGGATGCCCCGAAATATACAGCCCCAAAGCGTCCTTCTCGAGCTTGAGTTTTTCCAGCTCTGGCATGATCGGGATGCTGGTTTTGAGCTGGGGTTCGGGGGCCACTTCCGCCATGCCAAACAGCGCGTCCATACCGCTGCCCGCCATGCTGCTTTTCCCTGCTCCGTACTGCATTGCCGCCTCGAGGCTGTCCAGGAGCTGCGCCCGCTCGCCAAACGCATCAAATGCCCCCGCCTTGATCAAATGCTCGAGACCCCGAGTGTTGACCAGTTTTTTATCCAGCCTCGAGCAGAAGTCCGCCAAACTTTTAAAAAGCCCCTTATGTTGCCGCTCATCGAGGATTTTACGCACTGCATTTTCGCCGAGGTTTTTAATGGCAAACAGCCCAAAGTAAATCTTACGCCCCACCACTTTAAAGTCCGCACCCGAGTAATTGATGTCGGGGGCCAAGACTTCCACTTCCATTTTGCGAGCATCACTAATGTATTCGGAGACTTTATCGGAATCTTTGCGCTCTACAGTTAAAAGGGCTGCCATAAATTCTACGGGGTAGTTGCTTTTAAGCCAAGCGGTCTGGTATGATATAACGCCGTATGCCGCTGAATGAGATTTGTTGAATCCGTAATTAGCAAAGCTTTCTAGCATATCAAACAACTTATTAGCTTCATCGTTAGGTACATTATTATTAAAAGAACCACTAATAAACAACTCACGCTGCTTGGTCATTTCCTTTAGATCTTTTTTACCCATTGCCCTGCGAAGTAAATCGGCTCCACCTAAACTATAACCCGCCACATCACTAGCAATTTGCATGATTTGTTCTTGGTAAACTGGAATCCCATATGTTTCCTGCAAAATCTTCTCGAGCCACTTGGCGGAATTGGGGAAGCCATCCTTGACGTAATTAACCTCCTCGAGACCGTGGTGGCGGCGGATGTAGGTGGGGATGTTTTCCATCGGGCCAGGGCGGTACAAGGCAGACAGCGCGATGATGTCGGCAAGGCGTTTGGGTTTGAGCCTGCGCGAAGCGTCAGCAATACCGGTTCCCTCGAGCTGAAACACCCCTTTGTTATCGCCCCTCGAGAGCAGTTCAAAGGTTTTTTCGTCGTCAAAGGGAATCGCGTCAAAGTCGATCTCGAGACCTCGAGACTCTTTGAGAATGCGGCTGGCCTCTTCCAAAAAGGACAGGGTACGCAAACCTAAAAAATCCATTTTGATCAATCCAATGTCTTCGACTGCTTTCATGTCGTATTGGCAAATGTTCATGCCACTACCGCTGTCTTTGTTGTCCTTCATCAGCGGAACCAAATCCATTAGTTCGCTGCGCCCAATCACCACCCCCGCCGCGTGAACCGAAGCGTGGCGGGTTAGCCCCTCGAGCTTTTGGGCAAAGGTATAGGCATCATTCAGTGGCCCGTTTTCTTTGAGTGCCGCTTGAATATCGGGAACCGCGTCCTTGGCTTGCTCGAGGGTGTAGGCTTTGCCAAACTTGACAGGGATCATTTTGCTGACCAGATCGGCTTCTTTGTGGTGCAAACCCATCACTCGAGCCACATCCTTGAGCACCGCGCGGCTAGACAGACTTCCAAAGGTGGCAATCTGGGCCACTTTTTCGTCGCCGTATTTGCGGCGCACATACTGAATCACTTCGTCGCGCCTCGAGTCGGAAAAGTCGATGTCGAAGTCGGGCATGGAAATGCGGTCTGGATTGAGGAAACGCTCGAACAGCAAACCAAACTCCAGCGGCTCGAGGTTGGTAATGCGTACCGCGTAGGCCACAATACTTCCCGCACCGGAACCACGCCCTGGCCCCACCGAAATGCCCTGATCCTTGGCCCAGTTTATGTAATCTGCCACAATCAAAAAGTAATCGGGGAAGCCCATGTTGTTGATCACCGACAATTCGTATTCGGTGCGGCGCAGCACGGTCAGGGCATGGGCATCATGGTCGATATGTTCGCCAGCCTCCAGCAGCTCGAGGGCGGGGTATAGGGTGTACTTTTCACCCGCCGCCTTGCCCAAGCTTTCCCATAGGCTACCGATAAAAGCCACCAAAGTAAAAACCTGCTCGAGCGCATCGGTGTTCGGTTCAAAACCCGCAATTCGCAGCTTGAGTTCCCCAACTTGGCCCACAAAGTCGATTTTTTCAAAGCGCTCGAGCGGAAAACCTGCGGGGTCTTGCTGCATTTTGGCCTGATACTTTTCCCAGTAGTAGGCTTTCAGTGGCAGGGGGCTGTGCAGATATTGCTTGGAGGCCAGGGCATAGCTGCGCCAGAATTCGGGGGTGGTGTACTGCGGGTAACGTTTTTGAATGCCCGCATAACTTTGAATCCGCAGCTCTTCGGACATGGTGCGGCCCTCTGGGATGGGCAACTGGGGCATTTGGTAAACCCGCCGCTTGCCCACAGGCAAATCCACCGTACACACTCGAGCGATTTCGGCGGTGTTGCTGAACAGTTCACTGCCCCACTCGAGTACGGGCAAGGCGGTTTGCATCTCCTCGAGCGACTTGACATAAAATTCGTCACAAGGGAATTTAAAGCGTTTTTCGTCGGCAAGGGTGGCTTTGGTTTGAATCGCCAGCAGGGTTTCGTGTGCTTTGGCATCGTCTTTTTGAACGTAATGCCCATCGTTGGTGGCTGCCATACCAATACCCAATTCGTTGGCCCACTGCTTAAGTACCGCATTCACTTTTTGCTGCTCAGGCAAGCCGTGGTTTTGAATCTCGATGTAATAGTTTTCCTTAAAAATCCCCAAATACCACTCGAGCCGTTTTTTACCCTCCTCGAGCCGATCATTCATAATCAGTTGCGGAACCTCCGCGCCCAAGCAACCACTAAACACCATAATGCCCTTGTGATAGCGCTCGAGCAGTTCGTGGTCGATGCGCGGCTTGTAATAGTAGCCCTCGAGGTAGGCCAAGCTGGACAGCCTGCACAGGTTTTGATAGCCCTCGAAGTTTTTTGCCAGCATGGTCAGGTGAAACACCCCGCGCTCGTTGTCCTCGCCGCGCTTGCGCTCATGCCTTGAGCCTGC
>JANYFS010000289.1 GCA_025359705.1 Deinococcales bacterium
TACCGACTTATTTTTCGTGGACTTTTCGCTTTTTGTCACAAGGGTGCTAAAAATACCCTTATTACCTTATTATTGCCTACACTATTTTCATCTCGAGGTGCTAGTATTAAGGCTAAGTAAAGCAGGCCCAAACCGCTAGGGGCAACTCGAGTTGGAATCGAGTTGGAATTGGGTGGGGATGGTTCGGTTGCATCAGATTTGGGTCAGTGATGTGGTGCAGAGTGGATTTTAATTGAGTTCGGGGAGGACGCACGATGAAAGAATGGTGGAACAACGTCAAAGAACAGCTCGAGCGCACCCTTCGCAAAGTGGACGAGGTTTTGTCCGCCCCTACAGGAGCCACCCCCCAACCCGTGCCGATTCCCATTCCTGTTTCTACCCCTCGAGCGCCCAGACGGTAAACCCAAGCGTTAAATCCAAGCGTTGAACACATATCCAATACAAAATCCAAAAACCTGACCTCGAGTAATAAGGTCAGGTTTTTTTTGTCTCCCTATTTTCTCGAGGTTGAGTTTTCCGTTGTCCGTTTTCCGTAAACGATGTGCGGCTCGAGCTTTTTCTTACCCTCTTACCCTCGAGGCATTCCACCATTTGGGCTTAACAATGTGCTTCATCAAGGCTTCCGCCAATAAATCGGGGCAGTGCTGACCGCCGTTTTCTTTGACCAATTCGGCGTGCCTTACCCTCGAGCGGAAGGCTTCGGAGCTACCTTTTTCGCTGAGCAGGTCTGCCCCTTCACTGCGGTAACGCCCCAGTGTCTCGAGGTTGATCGGACTGGTGTTGACCAAAATCAGGTCGGCTGCACGGCCCAAGTGTTGCTCGAGCATGTGGTGGTGTGCCTCGAGGTCTAGGCCGTCGGTTTCGCCCGCTTCGCTAAACAGATTGGCGATAAAAATAAGCGGGGCGCTCGAGTTGCGAATGGCTTGGGCCACTTCGGGAACCAAAATTGCGGGAATCAGCGAGGTAAATAGGCTGCCTGGGCCGATCACAATCACATCGGCTACCTCGAGGGCCGCACTCACTTCGGGGGGAGAGCGCACCGCTTGTGGCTCGAGGGCCATGCGTGCCACGGTACGACCATGGCGCTCTTTGGCAAGCTGGCTTTCACCGCGAATCTGGCTGCCATCCTCCATGTGGGCCACCAGTACCGCACTCTCGAAGGTGGTGGGCAACACTTGCCCGCGCACATTGAGGATTTGATTGACCTCTTGCACCATGCCCTCGAGCGAACCTGCATCTTCGGATAAGGTTGCCAGCATCAAATTCCCAAAGGTATGCCCCTCGATGCCTTCGCCCCGAGTGAAGCGGTGTTGTAGCAGTTTTGCCAACGTAGGACTATCCGAAAGGGCCGCGTAGCAGTCGGTCAGGTCGCCTGGAGCGATCATACCTAAGGCTACCCGCAACTTGCCGCTCGAGCCGCCGTCGTCGGTGACTGCCACCACTGCGGTGATGTTGCTGGAGTATTCCTTGAGGCCCATTAGCAAGTTGGAAAGCCCTGTACCCCCGCCCAGTGCCACAATTTTTGGGCCGCTTGCCAGCGAACGCCCCACATAAATCAGATCGGCAACCTCTTCAGGAACAATCCCGCTCGAGCGCAAAATACTGCGGTTAAGCTGCACCACGCTCCAAATCACCAAGCCAATGGCGAGCAAACTGACCGACAGCCCCACCACCCACAACGGCACAATTTCGGGGTCGGTGATTTGATTGAGCCACAACATCCAACTCCGTACCATAAAACCCAGTGGCCCAGTCCAAACAAAGTGCAAAAAGCCAATCATCAACAGCATCAAGGATAAAATCAGCGCAGTGAGATAGCGTTTGACCCCCATGTTGCTCGAGAGCCATTTGGCAGCCCGTGCAGCTCGAGGGTTTTGTTTTTCCACTTCTTTGATGGAGCGTCGCCAATTCATAAATAGGTGTTGTAACGTACTATTTTACAATACTTTGTGTAGTTATCGTGATGAATTACTAAACTACCTAAAAAACAATCATCTTGGGAACAATCATCCAGAAAATAATTATCTTGGGAGCAGAATACCACTCGAGGGGACATGGGTTTAGGCTGATTTTGGGTAGGCATTGCGGTTTAACGTTCTACTTTTTCGATGTCGCGGTGATCGGTGACTCGAGCGCCCAAATCGGATAACTCGCGGGCCAAACGTTCTGCCACTGCTACGCTGCGGTGTCGCCCTCCAGTGCAACCAATCGCCACACTGTAGGTGCGTCGCCCCGACAGGCGGGCCAAATTCGCACTCGAGCGGACATATTCACGCAATCCCGCATAGAATTCTTGGGTGGCGGGGGTAAAGATATAATCCACCACATGCTGCTCGAGGCCAGTGTGGTAGCGCAAATCCAAGTTGTAATAGGGGTTGGGCAGGCCGCGCACATCCAAAACCAAATCAGAGTCTCGAGGGGGGGCGTGCTTGAAACCAAACGAAGAAACCCCCAGAGAAAATTCTTGCTCCAGCAACAGGCTCGAGGTGACACGTTCCACCAAAGCTTTCGTCTCGAGAGTGGTGGTGTCGATCACCACATCGGCCCGCGCCCGCAGGGGGGCCAAGATTTCGTGTTCCCGCCGAAAATCCATAAACAGCGAATTGTCACCCAGTGGGTGAACCCGCCTAGTCAGGTTATAGCGTTGCAGCAAAACCTCGGTACTGGCCTCGAGAAAGATCAATTGGGCGGGGGTTTTTTGAAATAGTGCCTCGAGCTGCGCTTCCATTTCGCCAAAAAAAAGATGCGCCCGTGCATCGGTACTGACCGCCAAACGGTGAATTCCGCTCTGTTCGGCCCGCTCGTATAGCTCGAGCCACAAAGCGGGTGGTAAATTATCGGTGACAAAAAAACCAGCATCATCGAGCGCCCGCAAAGCGGTGCTTTTGCCCGCTCCCGAAAGCCCAGAAATCAAAACGAATCGCATGGCAGACATTGTAAGGGGTAAAGGTCAGGCGCATGGTGGCGTGGGTTGGCATGGGTTGGCATGGGTTACTCCCCTCGAGCAGATCCAAATTAAAGATTATGCCAAACAGTTTATGATTCAGCAGCCTGTCTATAAAGTGGGCGTGGTTTTTGATGAAGACTCGAGGAACGTTAAAGAGTGGATCGTGGAAGAGTCACTTTGATTCCGATTCTTTGAGCAGTAAAGCGGTTTTACCACCTTGTAAACGCCACACTTCACGAATATCTTCAATTTTAAGCAGGGCAGCCGCAATCACTTTTAGCTCGGCTTGATCCTTGACCGAAATCCGCATCATCACTACTGCTTCGCCTGCGGTGCTGACATTAGCGCTGACCCGCAGCATACTTTTCTTGAAACCACCAATCAACACCGAAATATCACCCAAAAACGAAGCGCGGTCATTGCCGATCACCTTGAGACCCACTTCATATTCGCCCGCCAATTGCTCGTCCCAACTGGCGAGATGCACCCTCGAGGGATCATTTTGTTGCAGCCGCACAATGCTCGAGCAGTCCGAGCGGTGAATGGTCATGCCACGGCCCCGTGTGGTGTAGGCCACGATGGGATCGCCGTAAATTGGTTGGCAGCAGTGGGCGATGCGGTTGCCGCCCAGCAGTTGCCCATCTACATAGATGCCCTGCACTTTGGGCTTGAGGTTTTCCCGTTTGGGCTTGGGGGTGGGCAGCGTTACCGCTTCGACCAGATCGGGAGCCAGCACTTTTGCCACCGCCGAAGGACTCAGCCGTCCGCTATGCAACTGGCTGTACAGGTCGTCTGGGTTGCGGGAACCCAGCATTTTGGAGGTAGTCTCCTCGAGGTTTTTGGTTCGCATCAACTGGCGCACGGGCAACTGGCGTTTGCGAAGGTAGCGCTCGAGCAGATTGTGGCCCTCGAGGATGGCTTCTTCGCGCTCTTGACTACGGAAATAGTGCCGAATTTTGGTGCGTGCGCTGCGGGTGATGGCAATGTTCATCCAGTCACGGCTGGGGTGAGCGCTTTTATTGGTGATGATCTCTACGCGGTCTCCGTTTTGGAGTTGGTAGTGCAGCGGCACAATCACCCCGTTCACTCGAGCGCCCGTGCAGGTATCGCCCACTCGAGTGTGGATGTGATAGGCAAAGTCGATGGGGGTGGCATCTTTGGGCAAGTTGATGGTCTGGCCTTTGGGGGTGAACACAAAAACCCGCCCCGACAAAATATCGTCTTTGACCGCATCGATAAAATCCGAGGCATCTTTGATTTCGTTTTGCAGCCGCTCGAGCTGTTTGATCCAGTCGGCTTTGTTGCCTGCAATTTCCATGCGCTTGCCCTGCTTGTATAGCCAGTGTGCCGCCACCCCAAATTCGGCAATTTGGTGCATCCGAATCGAGCGCATCTGTACTTCTATAGGCTGCCCCGAGGGATCGATCACGGTGGTATGCAAACTTTGGTAGCCGTTGGGCTTGGGAACCGCCAAATAGTCTTTGAACCGCCCTGGGATGGGAGTCCACATCTGGTGTACCAAACCCAAAATTTGGTAGCAGGTTTGTTTCTCGCGCATCACTTGCATCCCCTCGAGAGTGCGCTCGAGCTTGGCTTTTTGTTGGGCGGGGCTGGTTTGGGCATCGGCTGCCGACATGCGAACTTCGGACTCCAAAATGGGCTTGGGATGAAAGATGATTCGGATTGCCAGCAGATCAAAGACCTGCTCGAGACCACGGCTATCCTTGACCATTTTTTGGTGAATGCTCCACAGGTGCTTTTGCCGCCCTGCTACCTCGAAGCGCTCCACCAAACGGCTCAGTTCGCTGTCCAGCTCGAGACCTTCCTCAAGTTCTTTGATGGTTTCGTTGACCGTATCCGAGGTGTGCATCTGGCTGGCCTCGAGATCGGCAACCAAAGTTTGATACTCGAGCGGATAGAGGTATTTGAAACTCAGATCCTCCAGCTCCCATTTGACTTGCCCAATGCCCAAACGGTGGGCCAGCGGCGCAAAAATCTCGAGGGTTTCTTGAGCAATGCGCTTTTGCTTTTCG
>JANYFS010000475.1 GCA_025359705.1 Deinococcales bacterium
AAAATAAACTCTTAAAATAACAACATGCCCACTCTGCTCGAGGCCCGCTGCTACCTCACCCGCGAAAACCCCGAGGTCGTGATCCATTTCTATGAGACCAGAGCCGCCAACAACCACCTGATGCTGATGGACAAAACCCTATGCGCCATTCACATCCACATCGGCACCCGTTTGGACATGCGCGGCTACCCCATTCCCTTCCGTGAATTCGGCCTACACGCCCAAAACCGCACCCGACTCGAGGCCACCAAACGCAACGACTACACTGCCGCCTTGCGCTGCGAAGTGCAACAGGTATTGGTGTACGCCATGATGCACCGCATCCCACTGTGGCTCTTTGAAGGGGAACAGACCCTCGAGCTGTTTGGAGGTTAAGTTGCTGCCAGCTATGCTCATGTATGAATATACAACTGAATATACATTACATTTATAGGGAAATACAGCTCACTCGAGGGCAAAATATTTATACAGAATATTCATGCAGATTGGGCGAATTGTTTGGTGTTCGTGGTAGGGTCTGAATATGCAAAACGGTACGATACACAGCAAAAAGATCTCGATTTTGGGCATTCCGATGGACTTGGGCGCAGGGCGGCGCGGGGTGGATATGGGGGTCAGCGCTTTGCGAAATGCGCGGCTCAGCCAAGCCCTGCGCGATTTGGGGCATGTGGTGGAAGATTTGGGGGATATTCCAGTCAAAATTGCCGAAACCATCAATGTCCTCGAGGATCAAGGGCTGATCATGCTCGAGCCAATTTTGGAGGCGTGTAGCGCGGCTTATGCCACCTTGCGAGATTTGCCCACTGATACCTTCCCAATTTGCATTGGTGGGGATCACAGCATTTCGATGGGAACCGTAGCGGGCTGCGCTCAGGGGCAGCGCTGCGGCTTGATTTGGGTGGATGCCCACACCGATTTCAATACACCAACCTCGAGCGAAACGGGCAATATTCATGGGATGCCTGTGGCTCATCTGTTGGGTTTGGGTGACTCGAGGTTGGCGGGAATTGGGCAGGGCTGGCAGATGCACCCCGAAGATATTGTGATGATTGGGATTCGTTCGGTGGACAACCAAGAGCGCGACTTGCTGCTCGAGCATAAAATTAAGGTCTACACCATGAAAGAAGTGGATCAACTGGGCATTTCACGCATTGCCCAAGAAACCCTCGAGCGTTTGGGGCATCTCCCTCGAGTGCATGTTTCCTTCGATGCCGATGCACTCGAGCCAAGTATTGCCCCAGGCGTGGGAACTCCGGTACCAGGTGGCCTCAGTTACCGCGAAGCCCATTTGCTGATGGAACTTTTTGCCGAAAGTCAGCGGATCACCAGCATGGATATTGTGGAAGTGAATCCCATTTTGGATCTGCGAAACCAAACCGCGCAGGTGATGGTAGGAATGGCAGAAAGTCTGTTGGGGAGGCGAATTATGTAGATTTTGTATGATAATCATTTATTAGAATATCATTTAGGGGATCATCATTTATAAGATAATTAAACCCATGTCGGAAGTTCCAAAACGCAGTTGGTCTTTGTGGTTTAAAGAGGTATTTGGTGTATGGTGGCAACACCACGGCACTCGAGCCATTGCGCTTTTTTTGGGAATTTTTTTACCTCTTTTGGTGCTGGGCCAAATTGCCGATGGCATTCTGGACGGCGAAATTTTGCCCTTCGACAAAAATACTTTGTTGTATATTCGGCAGTGGCACACCCCCACCCTTGATGCGTTCATGCTGTTGGTCAGCACCATTGGTGGCCCCAATGTGATGACGGGGATTTCAGTCTTGGTTTTGATTCTATTGGCCCTGCGCCACCCCCGCTCGAGAGCCTTATTTTTTGGCCTTAGCATGTTGGGCGAAGTTTTGCTGAATCAAGGGGTTAAATTGCTTTTTGCTCGTCCTAGACCCACTTTATGGGAACGCTTGGTCGACGAACCTGCCTTCAGCTTTCCCAGTGGTCACGCGATGGCCTCGAGCGCCTTTGCTGCCGCGCTCAGTTTGATTTTGTGGTACACCCCGTGGCGCTGGCCCGTTTTGATTTTGG
>JANYFS010000314.1 GCA_025359705.1 Deinococcales bacterium
GAGGCTCCAAACAAGACCTGATTTTGGGTGTCGCCCAGTTGGGCTTGCCCCTCGAGCCGAACCGAAGTGCGCCGCCCTTTGGCATCCGCCATTTGCGAAGCCACGGTGCGCTTCCAAATCAGATCATACAAACGGGCTTCCTCGTCGCTGAGCTGCGAACGCAGGGCATCGGGAGTTTTAAAGCTCGAGCCAGCAGGACGCACTGCTTCGTGGGCTTCCTGTGCATTTTTGGATTTTTTGTCGTAGGTGCGCGGCACAGCGGGCAAATAGCTGGGGCCATACATGCTCGAGACTTGGGTGCGGGCCGCTTCGATGGCCTCTTTGGACAGGGTGGTGCTGTCGGTACGCATATAGGTGATGTGTCCGCCCTCATACAATTTTTGGGCCACTTGCATCACCCGTTTGGCTGTCCAGCCCAGCTTTCGGGAGCCTTCTTGTTGCAAAGTGCTGGTGATAAAAGGCGGGTAGGGCCGCTGGGTAAAGGGTTTTTCCTCGAGCGAGCGCACAGTTAAGTTTTTACCCTCGAGCGCCGACCCCAGTTCCGCCGCTTCTTTTTCCCGCAAGCGCCGCACTTTTTCATTTTTCAATTGCCCATTTTCATCAAAGTCTTTGCCCGAAGCCAAGCGCACCTGGTCGATTTCCAACAGGCTCGAGGGGAATCTGGTACTCTGTCCATTTTCTGGCCCCGTTTGGGTTGAAAGTAACGCCTCGAGGCTGGCATAACTCCCCGAAACAAAGCGCATCCGTTCGCGTTCGCGCTGCACCAGCAAACGGGTCGCCACCGACTGCACCCGACCTGCCGACAATTTGGGGGCAATTTTGCGCCACAGTACAGGCGAAACCTCATAGCCATACAAACGGTCTAAGGCGCGGCGGGTTTCTTGGGCCTCCACCAAATCTTCATTGATGCTGCGGGGGTTTTGAATCGCCTGAAAAATCGCCTCTTTGGTGATCTCGTGAAAGACCATTCGTTTGATCGGCACTTTGGGTTTCAGTTCCTGCGATAAATGCCAAGCGATGGATTCCCCTTCGCGGTCATCGTCGGTAGCCAGAATCACTTCACTGGCTTGTTTGACCAATTGCTTGAGCTTGGCGACCACTTGGCGCTTTTCCTGAGAGACCACATAGATCGGCTCAAATTCATGATCGACATTGATCCCCAGTCTGGCCCAAGTCTGACCTTTATACTCCGCAGGAATTTCTTCGGCAGAGCGGGGCAAGTCACGGATATGACCCACCGAAGACTCCACCATATAGTCGCTGCCTAAATATTTTTCGATGGTTTTCGCCTTGGAGGGCGATTCTACAATAACCAGTGTTTTTGCCATGATGTTAAACCCCCTCGAGCGAAATGTAATCTAATCGTCTCTTGCGCTCGTGTGTCCTTCGCTCGAGGTTCCCCAACCAATACCAACCAACTAGGGTTTCCTTCGCTAGCGAGACTAGCACAAAATAAAGCTAGGTCTCAGGGATATAAAAAAATAAAATAAGGGAAAACCATGTTTGCAACGGTTCCCCCTCGAGCCTGCACCGAAGGCATTTGGATTTTCTTAATCTAACCTTAAGCAATTTTTTCTAAGCCGCATACCTGCACGCGCAGAGCAACTTCGCAGAGTATTTATTGTCCATTGTTATTGTCCATTGTTATTGTCCATCATCAAAAGCCCCGACAATACGGTTTCTAGGGTCATAAACCCGCACTTCATTGGTCTCGAGGTTATAGATGATCACTTGGGCTTGCAAAGTATCCTTACCTTGGGTGGTTTTGGCAGGTTCGGTGGGGGTTCCACGTAAGATTGCAGTATTTTTACTATCGTTATAAACCACTTCATTGGCTTCACTGGTACGGTCTTTAGATTGCAATTTAACCTTACCTACCAGTTTGGTAATGGATTTATCCACATCCATTACCAAACTTTCGCTCGAGCCGTTCAGATTATCGTTTTCTTGCACCCTCGAGAAGGTGATCGGCCCTTTTATTTGAGCTAAGCCATCGGTTTCATCATAAACCAGATAACTACCTGTCAATTTTGTTTTACCTTGCTCTACCCGCAAACTGCCCGCTTGCGCTTTGGGACTGGTGGTCGCACATAAATCATTTTCACCCAGATAGGCTTTACCCGCCGACATTTCAATATGCCCGTCTCCTCCTGCTTTTTTAAGCACATCAGCAAGGGGAGCAATGACTTTATTTTGATCGATGGTGACTTCTACCATGCCACTACTGGTATCGTGAATCACAATACGTTGGGGGGCATTATCATTGCTCGAGTCCACATTGCAGATTACAAAAAAATTACTCGGATCGTCGATGCTCCCCGTTTTAACCAAGCGAATGGTTTTGACATTGCCGGTTTTATCATCTTTACGCTCCAGCGATATGCTCGAGCGGGTATCTTCGGTGGCAGTGGGGCTTGGTTCTGGTATGGGTGCGACAGGATCGGGAATTGGGCTGGATACAGGATCAGGGGCGGGATCAGGTGTGACAGGATCAGCCACAGGATCAGGTGTGCTGCTTGGTGGAAATACGGGAACTTCAGAACCTCCACCAAGACCAGAACCTCCCCCAACAGGTAGCAAGGGCAAGGCACTCGAGGGGGTTTCTTGGGCCAAAGCTAAGGCCAAGAAGCCAAGGATTCCAAGGCTAAGGGTATGTTTCCAAATGGTGTGCCAGTTATTTTTCATGTTTTTGTTTTTGTTTTGTTTTTGTTTCTGTTTTTGGTGTGGGTACACATCTGGCTTTATTGTGCTTCATTTTAAGGAACAAAATATTAAGCAAGCAAAATATAAGCGAGTAAAATATAAGTGAGTAAAACAGAGGGAGGCTCGAGCGTGCGAGTATTCTCCCTCTGACAGTTTAACATGATTTAATTAGTTGGGATTTGAGCTTTATTTAAACTGTTCCACAGGAATTTTAAAGCCGGTGGACAGATTTTTCACACGGTGCAAATCGGTGCGCTGCTCGAGGACGATGCCCGAAACCACCGATTTGCTTTTGCTATCCACGCTCTTGGCAGGGTTGCCTTGGATCACAGCGGTGTTGGTTTTGTCGTCGTAGTAAATGGTCGTTCCGGTAGTGGTCAAGGTTCCGTCCACCAATTTTACTTCTTTGCCGGTGATCAGTAAAAGCTTTTTATCTTTATTGGTCTGGACTTTACCTTCAGTACCGGTAATGGTCAAAATATTCTCGCCCGCCTTACTGGGCTGACGCACCATAGTTACACCGCCACCCAAGATGGCAAGTTCGGTTTTTTCATTAAAATTAAGGGTATCACTGACCGCAGATTGGCGACCATTGAGCAATTTAACATTACCCTTACTCAAGCTTTGATCGGTATCGACATCAAAGCTAATGCTATTGGCGCTGACTTTAACGGGATCGCCATCTTTATTTTCGGGCGTGTAGGTCATATTGGTTTGAGCGGTACTGCTCAAAACACCTTCGCCTGTTTTTTCGGAATACTTCAGATTTGTACCTTCTGCGGTCACACGGTCTCGAGTGACCACTACTTTGCCACCGAATTCTGCTTCACGTTGACCATTCGCCGTAGCAATGGGGGTCCCAGCGGGTGCAACCAGTTTTGCAGTGGTGCTACTGATATTGAGTTTGCTCACTTTGGCTTTCACAGGAGTTGCTGCAGTCCCTGTATAATTCCAAGGCCCATTACGCACGTCGCCTTGATAATCACCTTCGATGGTCAACTCTCTAGGTTTGGCAACATCGGCAGCAATGGCAAAACCTGCCAACAAACTGAACAACAACACCTTAGCGGGAATAGATTTCATTTTTTATCTCCTTTGGGGATTCGTTTTACGATACGCCCATTGACACATTCATTCTTGGGGTCTAATGCAATGGTTAGCTTTTGACCAGGCATTGAGGCACGATGTAACTCAAAGTCCGAGCGAATACTTGTAGCGGTAAGTACCGAGTAGGCATCGCGGTAATTGACATTCGGCCCCGAAAACCCAGCGTTTTGATCGATGATCACCGCTTTTGCTTGACCAAGCGCACCAAACGAAATCGTAGTACATCCACTTGGAATGTTCATGGTCACGAAATCGGTGTACAAATTATCTTGGCTGTCAATGGTAATGTTTTTGGCACTTAAAGTCATGTCCAATTTATCATTGACCATGCGCTTGCCCAACTTCATACCAGTGAGTACCGATTCTCCATCCTCGGGCCGATTAACGATTTTTTCGGCAGCGAAGAGCCAAACTACCCCTTGTTTTTCGGTGCGCGGGTACAACCGCATATTTACCTCCAACAGCTCTACGCCCTTTTTGATTTGGGTTTGAGGTGGTGGGATCAGGGCGGTGAGTCCTGCCAAGACCAACAGTATGAGTAAGGCGCTCGAGGCGTAACGAAACATCAGTACGCATCATAGCTAGCTGGGTATGAGTAGAGTGAAGTTCGGCTGATTAGATTTTCCCCCCTGCTATACAACAAAAAATCCCCTCGAGCCAAGCAGGGAAATTCAGGTGGTGTTCATGATGAATGTGGGAAGATGTGGAGAGATTTGTGCTGGATTTGTGTTGGATTTAAATTAGGTTTGAGATGAATGTGGCTCGAGTGTGTTTTAGGTGTGCTTTAAATGTGACTCGAGTGTGCCTTGGGTTCGCGCCTACTTTTGCGCTCGAGGACATCTCAAAACCTTTAAAAAACCTTACAGGTTGTTGCGCCGCTCGGGTTGCAGCCCTCTAGGGGTATGGGCCACTTGCGCCAGAACCTCCACAGGAACATTCATAATCTCGAGGCGGTTGCGCCCGCCCAAGTTACTGTATTCGATTAAGGCTTGATAGCCCACTACTTTGCCGCCCGCTTGAGCCACCAAACCATAGATGCCAATGGGGGTGTAGCCGTGCCGCAAAAAGTCTTGCACAATCACAACATTTTTGATCCCCTCGAGCTGGGATTGCAAACCGAACAAAATGCGGTCATCAATTTCTGAGGCGTAAACCCCTTCATGTTTGTAGGGTCGGTCTTGCACCACCACCAAGCGTGCTTTGAGCTTGAGTGCTACCGCAAAAGCCAATGCGTTGCTGTTGCCTAGCGCGGTGATCACCGTATCTATCGGCGGAAAGGTATAGTTTTTTTGCAATAATCCAGCCAGCTCGAGATAGTTTGGAGCCAGTAAGCCCCCCAAAAAATCCTCTAGCATTCGTTCACTTTCCAAATGTCGGTACACTTGTTCTTGAAAGTTGGTCATTTGGGGTTCCCCTTGTGGGCGATTTTTTCTATGGGATTAGCATACTGCATCAAGTGGCAAGAAAGATTGAGGGTGTCAGTTTCTACACTCGAGCCGAACACTTCCCGCCATTTTGCGTTAGAGTTTAAAGATCAAGACCGCGTTCAAACACCAGCCTAAATAAAGCTTTAATAAAACTCGAGGGAACCCGCCCTTGCCCTCGAGCAGCGGTCACAAAGCGGTCAAAAAATGTTTTCAAGGAGTTCATAATCATGCCTAAAATTGTGGTTTTGCCAGGCGATGGCATTGGCCCAGAAGTCACTCGAGCCGCCTTAAAAGTGCTTAAAGAAGTGGCCCCCGACCTCGAGTTTGCCGAATTCCCTTTTGGTGGAGCAGGAACCGATGCCTACGGAACCCCTTTTGGCGATGAAGTTAAAACGGCGGTGGCGGGCGCGGATGCGGTACTGCTCGGTGCCATTGGTGGCCCCAAATGGGAGCAGTACCCCCGTGAGCAGCGCCCCGAAATGGGTTTGCTGGCCTTGCGTACCGCGATGGGGGTTTACGCCAACCTACGCCCCGTGCGGGTTTTTCCTGGCCTCGAGCATTTATCTCCGCTGCGGGCTGAAAAAGCCAGAGGTGTGGATATTTTGTTTGTGCGTGAGCTGTTGGGCGGGTTGTATTTTGGTCAGCCTCGAGCGTTGGGCGAGTTTGAAGCCTACAACACCATGCGCTACAGCGTCCCCGAAGTGGAGCGCATCGCTAAGATTGCATTTTGGGCCGCCCAGCAGCGGCGCGGCAAAGTCACCAGCGTAGACAAAGCCAACGTCCTCGAGACTTCCGAATTGTGGCGGCGCACGGTCAACCAGGTGCATTCGGGGTACCCCAATATCAATCTGAACCACGAATATGTAGACAGCGCTGCTATGCTGATCGTTTCCGACCCCAGCCGTTACGATGTGATTGTCACCGAGAATTTATTTGGGGATATTTTGTCGGATCTGGCAGCGGTGATTCCTGGCTCGCTGGGTTTACTGCCCTCGGCAAGTTTGGGTGACGGTGCGGGTCTCTACGAACCGATTCACGGCTCGGCCCCCGATATTGCGGGTCAGGGCATCGCCAACCCGTCCGCTACCATCCTGAGTGCGGGAATGCTGCTGCGGCACAGCCTGAACCGCCCTGCCATCGCCAGCCGCATCGACAATGCGGTGACGGCTACCCTACAAAACTATGCCACTAAAGATTTGGGCGGCAACATTGGAACCGACGAATTTACTGAACACGTCCTCGAGGCTTTGGTGCATACCAGCGTAATTTAAAGTTTTTACTCGTTGTTTGTTACTCGTTATTTGTTACTCGTTATTTGTTAATCGTTATTTATTACTCGTTATTTGTTACTCATTATTTGCAACAAATAAAAGAGAGCAAAACCATATAAAATAATGAATACCCTCGAGCCACACTCTTTTTCTTACCCTCTTACTCTCTTACCCTATCAATTCATCAACCACCACGAACCCAGCAAAACCAATACGCTCGAGCCTAGCCATACCAGCAGCGCTCGAGCGTATTTTTGTTTGCGAACCATCCACCATCCCCACACCGAGACTGCAATCACAAAAAAGGGATACAGCACCTCGAGCAGCCACATCAGCAGTTCCATGCGGCTAAAGCCCCACTGAAACGGGGGCCACAGCTCGAGCAGCATGTACCACCAGACCCAAAAAGAAAGTATAAAAAGAATTTCTGCCACTATCCCGATCACAATGGTAGGTAAGGCAAAGAAAAATAAAGGCGGTCTGGACTGAGCCATCATGCCTCTATTTCGCCTTACTCCGATGAGTTTGTCATGAATTTAGCGTAATATTTCTTACATCAATTGATCACACCTACCTGACACAACCCCAAATTAACCCCAAATTAACCCCAAATCAGCCCTCGAGCGGGGGGTAAGCTTGGTGAAAAGTTTCCTCGAGGGTGCGTTCGGCGTAGACCTTCAGCCAATCCACCGTAGACAGTGCCTGAGAGCGGTGCTGGGCAATGGCCCGCAGTTTAGTGGCAATGTGCTGGGTGACATTTCGCAGGATTTGCGGTTCGGTGTGTAGTGCCTCGAGTTCGGGTTTTTGGCTATAAATCTGGGTGGTGTACTTTTTGGGTGCGGAGTAGTACCACAAGGTGCAAGGCCGATTTAAGCGCTCGAGGGCTTCATAAACCACCTTATGGGTGATTACATGATCGAAATGCCCATTGCTGCCGTTGGGCGGAAAGGTCAGCACAATTTCTGGTTTGAGGTTTTGAATATGCTGCATGGTCACAGTCACCAATTCTTCAAAATCCCAGTCTTTCAGGCCGCCATCGGGATAGTTATGCTGATGATGCAGCGTGACCCCCAACACCTCGAGGCACTTTTTGAGTTCGCCGTCTGGCCCCGCCCGCAGCTCTGCTAAGTCTTCTTTTGAGTCGGCTAGGCCCAAGTTGCGGCCCCCTTCACCTTTGGTCAGGGTGATCAGGCCGACTTGCTTCCCCTCTGCCAGAAAATCCAAGATGGTTCCTGAAGCGCCATATACTTCGTCGTCGGGATGCGGCACAATTAACAGCAGTTTTAGGGGTGCATTCATGAATAAAATTTTAGCCCAGAATTTTAGCAGGGTGCTAAAGTCATCCACATTTACTTTTCACATTTACTTTTCACATTTACCACCAATATTTTGGATAACTCCGCTTTGGAACAAGGTTGTTATACAGATAGGCCAGCAATACCATCGTCACGGTACTTGCCAATATGGGAACCAGCAAGAAGCTGGGAGCGGCTTGAGTTGCCAATACCACCAATGGGGTAGCTCCAGCGGGAGCGTGAAAAGTGCGTGTCAGTAGCATAAAAATTACCGCTAGCCCCACCGCTAGGCCCGCTGCCAAACTGTGTGCCAACCAACCCTGACCCAATAGGGCCGCGACTAAAAGCCCCACCGCAGCCGCGACCAAATGTCCACCAATCACACTGCGGGGTTGAGAAAGCGGGCTATCTGGGGCGGCAAAGATCAGCGCGGCGGATGCGCCCAAAGGGGCTACCAACAGCGGTTGCTCCACCACATCCGATAAAACCCCAAGGGCGGCAACCACTCCCGCCGCACCCAAACCCGACCAGAGGATATGAACTAACGAAGCGCTTGGTGGAATGGTTTGGCTGGCACGCCATTTTTGTATGGGTGCAACTGGTGGACTGGGTGAAGTTTGGGAAGTTTGGGAAGTTTGAAGGTTGGCGGGCATACAAGCGACCTCGAGGGAAACTGGAACGAGTGGGTTCAAAACTGGGTTCAAAAAAATAGGTGATTGTGTAGGGTAGGCTCGAGCGACTTGCAACACAAGCTTTCCCTGATATAAAACTTGCATAAAATCACCCCAGTTTGGGGCAAAACCCAGACCCTATACACGGTCTGAATCCCACCCCTTAGCTCAACCGTACTTCTGCACAACCGTGTTTAAACGTTTGCCTGATTGCGGCTTACTTTTGGAAAGTCAATATCGGTTTGTACTGCATTGTTAAAGTAGTTGGTGAAGGTATTCAGGGCCACATGCGCCACAATCTCGCCAATCTCAGCATCCGAATGCCCAGCAGCCCGCACTTGGTTCATATCCGCATCCGAAATGGTGCCACGTTTTTGCACCAAAACGCGAGCAAACTGCAAGGCAGCCTCGGTTTTGGCATTTGCCGAACGACCTTCGCGGTTCTCTTCCATTTCGTGTACCTCGAGTTTGAGCAATCCGCCGATGGCGGTATGGGCCGCAAGGCAGTAGTCACAACCGTTTTGTTCGGCAACCACCAAAGCAATTTGCTCACGAACCCGTGCATTCAGCACCCCTTTACTAAGGGTTTCACCCAAGCCCAACAGCGCAGCAAGGGCCATGGGGGATTGACCCACGGTGCGGTATAGATTGGGGGTCAGGCCCAATTTGGCCTGCACTGCATCGAGAAGAGCTTGGGTAGCGGAGTCGGCTTGACCTGCGGTTAGGGTGGGGATACGTTGCATAAAAACCTCCATTTGGTTTTTGGATGAGTAGGGCGGGTGAACGGGGCGAGTGAACGGGACAAGTGGACCAAAACATGTACCAAAAAAACGATGTGGAAGGAAAGTTCTGTGATGGTTTCAGTCTCTCTATCTATATATAGGTAAGTAAGACGGAAAAAAAATTAACCTACACCTCGAGGGCCATCACCGCGCCCAAAGCCAAAGTTTCAAAGGCCCGAGGGGTTCCATACGCTCGAGCAAGCAACATCCCTCCCTCAATTCCCGCCAAAAAAGCGTGCGCTTCCTCGGATGCGGAGCGTCGGAATTGCAACGTCCCCTCGGCAGAACCTTGAGCAAAGACCCGCTCGAGCCATACCGCATTGCACTCGAGGGAATAGCGCACCTCGGCGGCTACACTTTCGGGCAAGGTGGGAAAATCGGCTGCAAGCATACAGTTCAGGCACAACCGACCATCTTCCGTTACCACGCTTTGGTAAAGCTTAACGAACTGTCGCAATTGCTCGGGGGCATCTCCGCCCTGCTCACGAATGCGCTTCAGTTGTACCTCTACATAGTTGCGGTATCTCCGCACCAAAGCCACACCCAGATCGGCCTTGGTCGGGAAATGATAGTGGATACTGGCCCCACGTACTCCCACCTCGAGCGACACATCTTTGTAGGAAAAAGCGTTGTAGCCCCGCCGCTGCACCAGTGCTTGAGCGCTATCCAGGATGTTTTGGACGGTATCTTTTTCTTCCACGCCCAAATTGTATACCTACATGTAGATAGATGTCAAGAGCAAGCTCGAGATTTATTCCTTTAGTCGTGAAAAACCTCGAGCCATACGCTTTTCCCATATGCTTTCTCGCCCTCTCATCCTCGAGCTTTTCTCGC
>JANYFS010000318.1 GCA_025359705.1 Deinococcales bacterium
AGCGAAGTTCAGCCCATCACGATAAGCAAAGTGACGGCATCCAGAGCAAGTTTCTGCTCTGGGGTGTGTCGCAACTTCAATTTTGCGCTGATAGTGATCTTCACAAGAGGAGTATAAAGCATATGAGTAGAAAAAAGCAAGATGCCTTAGCCATGATTGCCCCTACGGGGCAGAGTCTTTTCCTCCTACGACTAAAGTCGCGGGTCTCCAAGGCGCCATAATGAAAGACATTCTTCAACATGATATTCAACATGGCATCAAACGCATCGACCTCAACGCCGATCTGGGCGAATCTTTTGGAGCTTGGACACTCGGCAACGACCTCGAGGTGTTGAAGTGGGTCACATCCGCAAATGTGGCTTGCGGTTTTCATGCAGGCGACCCCCTAACTTTGTACCGCACCCTCGAGGCTGCCAAAAAAGCAGGTGTGGCAGTGGGCGCACATCCAGGGACTCCCGACAAAGTGGGCTTTGGACGGCGGGCGCTCGAGTGCAGTTTTGAAGAAGTTTACACCGATGTGCTGTACCAATTGGGCGCTTTGGCGGGCATGGCTCGAGCGCAGGGTATGGCGTTGTCGCACATCAAAGCACACGGGGCGCTGTACCACATGGCGGCAACCCAACCCGAAACCGCACGAGCCATCGCCCAAGCCACTTTTGATTTTGACCCGCATTTGCCTTTGGTGGTGATGGCGGGAACCCCTATCGAAAACCATGCCGAAACTGCGGCCCTCAAGCGGGGTTTAAGCGTGCGCCGCGAAGGGTTTCCAGAGCGGGCATACTTGGCAAATGGTACAATCGCACCCCGCAGCATGAAAGACTCGAGCCTACATGATCCCCTCGAGGTGGTGGCACGGGCGCTGGAGATGGTGCAGCACGGTTTTGTGACTACGCTCGAGGGGGGTACGGTTCCGCTGCTGGTGGATACCTTGTGCATTCACGGCGACAATCCCAACGCGCCCCAAATTGCCAAAGCAGTGCGGGAAGCGCTCGAGGGTGCAGGAATCCGGGTGGTTGCGTCACATAAGATCAAGCACATAACATAAAAAAGAAGCAGATTTCAAATCTACCTCTCGAGACTAGAAAATACATTGTTTTCACCATCTTTTACGGATAACGAACAACGAACCCCTAAACAACCTCGAGCGGATATTTGGCGCAATATTCCGCCGCCTGCAACACCAAAATCCCCATGCGGTGCGGGTCTGCCTCGAGGGAGGGTTCAAAACCCAGTTCGCGCACTGCTTCACTACAGGCGGGGCCAATCGAGGCAATCTTCATTTGGCATAGGTAATCGCGCACTTCATCCTCGAGGCCCAGTTCTTGGGCGCGGGCTATAAAGTGCCACAGTTGCACCCCGCTGGTCAGCAATAAAACTGAAAATTCACCCTGTGCGGTGCGCTCGAGGGCCGAATCCAACGGTTTGAGGTCTTCGGGAAAGGCCCAACGGTAAATCGGCAGGGCTTGGGGTTTGGCTCCTTTTGCTTGTAAAAACTGCATCAGCTCGAGCGGAACACTTTCGCCAAATTCTCCGATCACGATGGTTTTTCCAGATATATCTGATGTTTTAGCAAAATAATGCTGTACTTCGCGCCAGGTATGCGGCTTATTCACCAGTTCTGCTTGAAAGCCTGCTTCGCGCAGTACATTGAGCGGTTTGGTTCCTCTAGCAATCATGCGGACGTGGGCCAAATGTGCCACGCTGGACGGAGCCAAAGCCTCGAGCTGGCGCAACAGCATTCGGGTTCCCACACCGGTCATGCACACCAAAAAATCCACGGTTCCTGCCTCGAGCTTTTGGGCAAAATCCAAAACCGCAAGGTTACGCTCGAGCTGGACTTCCCGCAAAGAGGGTGCAACGGTGGCAATACCGCCTGATTTCTTGATCAGGGTACGCATTTCTCCCTCTCGCCGACTCTCGAGCGATAGCACCTGTCGTCCAGCAAATGGCCCCGCAAAGGGTTCCATAATTTCTTCCGTGAAATCACCCGCAAAGTGGGTTAGCGTCATACGGTTATTATGCTCCCCACGAAACCAAAACGCGATTTCCCACAATTTTGACCTTATAGGTTTTGATGCTGACCGTGGGGTCGTCTAGGCACTGGCCTGTTTCCAAATCAAAGTTGTGTTTCAGCAGCGGCGAGGCCACTTTCAGCCGACTTTTGCCGTCCACAATGCGGCTGCCCAACAAGCCCCTCGAGAGGACATTGGCTTTGGCAAAGGGGTCAAAGTTGCTGATGGCAAAGAGTTGATTCTGGGGCAAACGAAATAGGGCCACCTGCTCTTTGCCTACCAAAGCACAAACTCCACCGTTCACAGGAATTTGCTCGAGGGCGCAGACATCGGTCCAGTTTTGGAATTGCACATTTTGTACGTGGCTATGTTGGATTTGGGTCATGGAATTGCTCCTGTAGTTGGGTTTAGGGATGCGTTTGAGTGTGCGTGCGAGCTGCGTACAGGTGTGGTTTTGAAACGGTGTAGACCCGCATATTCTGAGACATGCTTTCCAAAAAACACATCGTAAAATTTTTCTAGGAGGGTGCGCTCGAGCGGGGGTGGGGTTGCTCGAGCGCGGGGGGGGCGCTTTGATGGGCAAAAAACCAAAATCGTTTTTATACCCAGCGCTAGGGCCATTTTAA
>JANYFS010000331.1 GCA_025359705.1 Deinococcales bacterium
GAAGGCGAAAGGGCGAGAAAAAGATAACGGCTCTAACAAAAATAAAAATCCCAGAATCACTCGAGGAGGGACTCGTCTGGGTTGTGGCTTAATTCAATAAATTTTGTTGGCTACCCATTCTTACCAAGAAACATTGATTTCACCAAAATTTGAATATATATAGATTTTTATTTCTTGGATCAGATTTGTAATAATATTTATAATTTCGTTATCATTAAATTGATGATTTGTTATAAATAGCTGGTTCGTAGATCTTAAATACCATGATTTAGATTTAAAATCCACATCAATAGAAAATATAGGATTATTTTCTGTATCTATTGAGTGATATTCAAAATTATGGATTACTCCAACTCCATAATCTTTTAACCATTTTTTCAATTCTATCAGCAATTCACCCAAGGTAATTCTATCTCTGAACCATATTTCTCCATTAATAAGCACTTTCAGGTCTGATTCAAAATTATTTGGCAAAGATCCAGAGTAGGTTCTATTAAACCATTGTAACTGACTAAATTCGAATCTCACTTCACTGAATATGCAAATCATGCTGTCCAATAATCACCATCCCCATAAATTGCGAAGAACAATCCCACCCTACAAAAACCTTGCCCTGACCTCTGGCGTGGGAACCATGCACGCATCTTTTTTGCCAAACCAACGGTAGCGGTTGCGGGCAATAAAGCGGTAGACCCATTCGCGCAGGGGGCGGGGGAAAACCCGTAACACCTCGAGCGCGGGCCAGTAACCTCCCAGATGGCGAAACAGTCGCAGAGCTGCGTCGCTACCTGTAAAAATCTTGCGACCCTCGAGCAGTACCAACCCCTCGAGCGTAGGCAGTCCAAAGCGCAGCAGCAATTCTTGACCCGCCTCCGACTGCTGGGAGGCGAATGTGAGGCGCTTTTTGAGGTCGTGGCGCAGTAAAAATTGCACGGTGTTGTCGCAAAGGTTGCAAACCCCATCGAACAGCACAATCACGCTCGAGTTGGCGCTCGAGTTGGAATAGGTGGGGGTTTGGGCCACCATTTTGGCGAAACTCTGGGGCGCTTTCATGGCTCGAGTGTAGCAGGGTTTGAGTTGCTCGAGGGGGACAAAAGCATGTCCTGATCTTGGAAAGGGCGATACAATACCCGCATGGATTCCACCCAAATCGCTTCGAGCGTTCTTAGTGCCATGATCACCCCTGCTTTACTGGTCTCGGCGGCGGGGACTTTGGTTTTTTCCACCAGTAACCGTTTGGTGCGGGTGATTGACCGCGTGCGGGTGCTGGCCTCCGAAGCGCTGAAATTTGAACTCAACCCCCATACCCAAACCCTCTATCAACCCGCCCATATTTTGGATCAGTTACCACTGCTGCGCCAACGCCTGATGCTGTTGCGCGGGGCCATGAGCCTGCTGTACATGGCAATCAGTTTGCTGATCGCCACCAGTGTCAGCATTGGGATCGTGAAGCTGCTCGAGTGGCCTTGGGGCGGCAATGTCACTTTACTTTTGGGGATGAGTGGTTCGGTAGCACTGCTGCTCAGCAGTATTTTATTGGTGCGTGAAGCACATCTTGCGGTGGACTCGAGCGCCCATGAGATGAGCTTTTTAGAAACCCACCTCGAGGAATTTGCTCATTTGGATTTGGTGAATCGCAAGAAATAGGTGCAAGAAATAACTACAACCAACCCTTATCCCGTGCCACTCGAGCCGCCTCCACGCGGTTGTTGACAGAGAGTTTGGAAATCACTTCCGATAAATAATTCCGCACCGTGCCTTCGGAGAGCTTCATCTGCTTGGCAATCTGTCCGCTCGAGAGACCCTCTTCCGCCAAACGCAACACCTGGCGCTCGCGCTCGGTCAGGGGGTCGGCTTCGCCCCAGGCATCGGCGGCAAGTGCGGGGTCGATAGCCCGCCCGCCTGCATGAACCGTGCGAATGGCAGCCGCTAAATCGCTCGAGGAGGCATCTTTGAGCAAAAACCCCCTGGCCCCCACCTCGAGGGCGCGGCGTAGGTATCCCGCACGTCCAAAAGTGGTCAGAATCACCACCCGAATGGGTAGATTGCGGGTTTTGATCTCGGCAGCCAGCTCGAGTCCCGTTTTAAACGGCATTTCGATGTCTGTGACCAGCACGTCGGGCAAGTTTCCCACTAGTAGCATGGTGAGAATCCCCTCGAGCGCATCCCGCCCATTGCTGGCCTGCCCCACCACTTGCAAATCTCCCTCGAGCGAAAGCAGGGCCGAAAGCGCCCCCAGCACCATGTTTTGATCTTCCACCAAGAAAATCCGAATCAAGCAAGGGGGGTCAAGTGCCACTTCACTCACTCTTCACCCAAGTTTAGCGAGTGGTTCAGCAAAGCCGTCACCACATCTTGAGCTTTATCCATCAGGCCAAATATTCCGATCTGGCGCACTTTTTCCAACGCCTCGAGCGCGTAGGCAGGGTCATTTTGGCCCAAACGCAGCATAATTTGGATTTCCCAAAAAGGCCAATTTAAGTCCCGCACATGGGCCAGAACCCCCAACAGATCGTGCTGAGGTTCGGCGCGGTGCAGGGCCAAGTGTGCGCGTACAAAAGAGAGATGCCGCTGGTGGCTGCGCTCGAGGGCTTTGAGTGCGGTTTGGTAGGCTTTGCGTTTGCTGCCCCAGTAGGCGTGGGCTTCGCTAAGCACTGCTAGCAAGTAAGGGTCGGCCTCTTTGCCAATCATCTCGGAGATTTTTAGACCCTCTGCCAGCACAAGCAGGGCCAACTTGCCATCTTCGCGCTCGAGGCAGAGTTCGCCCTTTTGCCAAACGGCAGGCACGGTCAGGCTGGCATCTTGGTTTTCCCGCCCTTCGGCAAGGGCCAAGTCCACCTCGGCTTCGGCGTGGCTCGAGTCTCCGATGTGCCACAAAGCATTGGCACGGCGCAAAGAAAACCAGCCCCCAGGCGTATCGCCCAGCACCTCGAGCGCCCGTGCGCCTTGCCCCGAGCGGGTCAGTGAAGCCGCCAAATCGATCCGCACCTCGGGGGTTTGGGGCAATGCCTCGAGGATGGTTGCGGCAAGATCGGCGCGGCCCATGTGCCACAGCATTTTGGCATCGGCATGGCTGGACAGCTCGAGTCCCAAAATCGCTTTATCGGCTTCCTCGAACCGTTTTTGTTGAATTAAGTGTTCAGTATGCGCCCTTGCCTGCTCCATCATCAGAGCATTTTAGCGGACTGGGGTGATTCAGAATGAGAGCCATGCTCGAGAGGGCGTGAGTCGCTTCGCTCGAGGGCGAGAGGGCGAGAGGGCGGGAAAAAGCTCGAGGTTAAGAGGGTAGGAGCATGAGAGGGTAAGAAAAAGATTGTTGGGCTAGTGCTTTCTTGACGAAAAACGAACCACGAATCACGAAAAACGAACCACGAAAAACGAACCACAATGCAACTCGAGCCACCCCAACACCGTAACAAGACTCGAGGTGGCAATCATGCCCGTAGGATTCATTATTTTGGCGCTTGGTGTGGTCTTAATTATCTTCAGTCGTCAGAATGCTAAGCAGGCTCCACTGGCTCGAGTGGGGGTTTTTACCGTGGTGGCGGGTGCCATTGTTACCGCACTCTCGAGCGCTTTTGTGGTGGTTCCTGCGGGACAGGCGGGAGTGGTTTTTAATGTACTAAGCGGGGTACGCAATGTTTCGCTCGAGGAGGGATACCACTTTATTTTGCCTGGAGTGGAGACCGCCACACTGTACGATGCGAGATTGCAAGAAATGACCCTTTCCAAGAAAGGCGAGGATGGCCCCGACCTAGACGAAAGCATCAACGCCCGTTCCAAAGAAGGTTTGGAAATCAGCGCCGATGTCACGGTGCAGTTTCGAGTCAAACGCCCCGAGGTTCCTGACCTACACCGTGATTTTGGCCCCGACTATATCCGCACGGTGATCCGCCCCCAAATTCGTTCCAAAGTGCGCGACGGCATCGGGCAATTCAACGCCGCCGACCTGATCTCCACCCAACGCACCGCGCTCGAGGCTCGAGTGACCGAAGGACTACGCAGCGAGTTTGCCAAAAGCCATATCGAGTTAATTACTGTGCTGTTGCGCGAACTGCGGATTCCAGACAGCGTTGCCAAAGTGATCGAAGAGAAGCAAAATGCCGAGCAGCAAGTACAAATCGAGCAGAACAGGTTGCAGCAAGCCCGCATTGCCGCCCAGCGCAGTGTTGCCGAGGCTCAAGGGCAATCGCAGGCGGCTTTGGCACGGGCGCAAGGTGAATCTCAGGCGCTGCGTTTGCGCGGGCAAGCCCTCAAATCCAACCCTGAAATCATCCAGCTCACCTTTGCTGAAAAGTTGGCCCCCACCATTCAAACCATCATACTTCCCAGCAATGGAAACTTCTTGATGGGTATGGATAGTTTGCTTAAATCTCGAGCGGCAGAAGTAACACCTGTAGCCCCTGTTAAAAAACCTTAAAATTGGCTCGAGATTACTCATAATAGAGGAAAATATGGAATATAAACCCCCTACTTATGTTTTGTTATTTTTCGCTTTTTCAGTTATATTCTTATTTATTTTTGTTAAAATCTATGGAGTACGGGAATATTCGGATTATTGTAAAAATTCCCAGATAAAAAACATTAAAAATTCAACTAATTTTCAGATTTCAACAAATTCTCTATTTTTAGTAGTGCCAAATTGTGATAGTTTTGAATTTACTGCGTATAATCCATTTCCAGAATCTTATACTGTAATTTGGTCAGAATCGAGAATTATTATTAATAATATTCCCTATTATGCTTTTGTTGATGCTCCAAATGTATCTAGAGGGTGGCCAAGTGATATCAGTAGTAGTTTTAATTGTAGTCAATCTGGAGTATGTGGTGTAAATGAGAGAGTTCGTCGCGATTTTTCTCAACCTTTAATTGTTGAAACAAATGAAACAAGAAGTATAAGCATATCTCGTTTTTTTCCTATTATTTTTTCAAGGCCCTCAAGATATGATGGTAGAATTCAAATAACTACTGGTGGAACTTTTAGTTTAATTGATAATGCTGTAACTACTTTATCAATTGTTTATATTTATAAGGATAAAAAATATAAAAATAACTATAGTTACATGCTCGTCCCAAAATCATCGTAATAATAGAGTTATCATCTTATACAATTTCTAATCTGTATATCATAAACACACTTTTTCACAAATCATCTCACCCAGCCGTTTTAAAATAGGCTCGAGCGAACAGCAATTGCAGCAATTGGGCAAAATGGGGAGGGGTTGACCTTGAACAGTTTAAATCGGCGGAAGGTGTTGGGATTTGTGGGCGGGCTTTCGGCGGCTGGAGTGTGGGGAGTGTGGCAAAATCATCGGCGCTCGAGCGCTGTTGTTGCAGCATCCAATCCAACCTCCGAAAGTGCAGGTGAATTCCGTTTTGCCACCGCAAGTACCAAACCCCCGCTGGCCCCGCTCGAGGTGATTGCCCTAAACCGCTTGGCTTTTGGCCCACGCCCAGGCGATTATGCCAAATTTAGAGCTAGATCAGGCGACTCCATGCAGGCCAAACTCTATACCTACCTCGAGGAACAACTGTACCCAGAACGCATCCCCGACCCCGATTGTGATGGGCGTTTGGCGCAGTTCAGTACCCTAAATAAAACCTACAATCAACTTTGGAACGATCACGTTGTCGAGGCCCAAAAACTTCCCGACGCGGATGGGGTCAAATGGCAGCGGATCTATCAACCTACCAGCGAGGCAAGGGCGGCGACCTTGCTGCGGGCGGTCTATAGCGAACGGCAACTGCTCGAGGTGATGGTGGATTTTTGGCACAACCATTTTAACAGCAACCCCGACAGAGACGGAATTATTGCCGCAACTTGGGTGGATTACGACAACCTGATGCGCCAATATGCTTTTGGCAATTTTCGGGAACTGCTGATCGCCGTGGCGAAGCATCCCGCCATGTTGCTCTATTTGGATACCGCCAGCAACACGCGAGCTGGCCCCAATGAAAACTATGCACGGGAGCTGTTCGAGCTGCATACTTTGGGCGCGGAAAACTATTTGGGGGTGGGCCGTCAAAAGTCGGTCAAAACCACACCAGACGGCCTGCCTGTGGGCTATGTCGATGACGATGTGTATGAGGCTTCTCGAGCCTTTACCGGTTGGCGACTAAACGACAACCTCGAGTACCCCAAAAACGATGAAGATATCAATGCTTCGGGAAGTTTTTTGGTTCGCAGTGCGGCTCATGACCGTTTTCAAAAAAATGTTTTGGGCCACTTTTTACCCCCCGATCAAGCCCCTGCCAAAGATGGTTTGGATGTGCTGGAAACCCTAGCAAACCATCCAGGCACTGCGCGGCATATTGCCCGCAAGTTGTGCCGCCGCCTAATTTCGGATAATCCGCCCGAAAGCGTGGTGCAGGCCGCTGCCCAAGTCTTCCTCGAGCAGAAAAATGCGCCCGATCAGGTGCGCCAAGTGGTGCGAAGCATTGTGCGCTCGAGCGAATTTTTGCAGACTTGGGGCGAAAAAATCAAGCGTCCGCTCGAGGCAAGTGTGGCGATGCTGCGTGCAGTAAAGGCCGACATTAAAAAAACCGACGCAGCAATTTGGGTATCTACCAACATGCAAAACCAGCCGCTGTTTGGGCGCATCCCACCCGACGGCTACCCCGACACTCGAGCCGACTGGAGCGGAACCTCGAGCCTATTGATGCGCTGGCGCATGGCCCAATCGCTGTGCTGGGGGGGAATCGAAGAAACCCATAGCAACCTGCTCGAGCAAACCCCCGAATCCGCCAAATCTTGCTTGGATGTTGCCCAATTTTGGCTGGCAAGGGTGCTGGGAAGTTCGCAGGGTACAGGCTCGAGTCCCAGCAGCAAGGCCCAAATTGTTGCCGACTTTGTGAGCTGGGGTTTGGACATTCGGGCCGAAATCCCCGCAGATCAGCGCAATGACCGCGTGAATGCCTTGGTCAGTTTGGTGTTGATGGTTCCTGAATTGCAGTACCGATGAACAAACCAGAAATGAGTGAGCCAGAAACCCGTACCAAATCCCCTATATCACACATCAGCTTCTCCTCTTTTTTCACAATGAATCCACCCCCCTTGAGCTACCATAGAGCCATGAAACCGCGCCACCGCATTTGGGGGATTTTAACCACTGCCCTAATTCTCAATTTCGGCTCGAGCTGGGCCAGCAGCAATACCAACAGCAATGGCAGTGCCACCTACACCATTAGCAATTTACTAAAGGACTTGGAAAACCACCAAATCCAGCAGATTGTGGTGGATACCTTGGGCAATGCCCAAATCGACTTCACTACCTCGAGCGGTAAAGGCTCGCGCACCACAGTGATTCCCACCAGCCCCAGCTTCTTGACCCAAATCCGCAACAGTGGGGTGGAATTGCAGATCCGCGAAGAAAGTAAAGGCGGGTTTTTGTATCTGCTCAGTCAATTGCTGCCGATTTTGGTAACGGGGCTATTTATTTTTTACATCTGGCGCATGATGCGGAACTCGGGTTCGGGGGGAAATGGTGGGGTGGGTGCATTCGCCAAATCCAAGGCACACCTGATGGTGGAAGGTAGCATCAAACTCTCTTTTTCCGATGTGGCAGGTTGCGACGAGGCCAAAACCGACCTAGTGGAAGTGGTGGACTTTTTGCGTAATCCCGAACGTTTTCACGCCTTGGGCGCTCGAATCCCGCACGGAGTCTTGCTGGTTGGCCCTCCAGGTTCGGGTAAAACCTTGCTCGCCAAAGCTGTCGCTGGCGAAGCCAAAGTTCCCTTTTTCTCGATCAGTGGTTCCGACTTTGTGGAAATGTTTGTGGGTGTGGGGGCCGCAAGGGTTCG
>JANYFS010000483.1 GCA_025359705.1 Deinococcales bacterium
CCACAATCAGTTGGCTGTAGGGGTTGGTAGCGGTTTTGGCACCTTGCAAGCGCATCACAATCACGCCCGGCAGGTCGGTTTTGAAGAAGGACAGCGATTTTTGCACGCCCCCCAAAGTGGTATTGCGAAACAGGTCACTCGAGGCGCGGATGTTCAGCATTTCGGCAAGGTTGTCTCTGGAGCGGATGATTTCTTTGCTGCTGGCTTTGAGTTTGGGATCAGCCAAAAGTTCGGCGGCCCAAGGCCATTTATCGGCGTTTTTGCCCTCTATCGGCAAGCCTACCCCCCAATTGTTGGTTTTGTAGCTGAGATCGAGGCGGTTGAACCAGTCGCCCGAGTTGTAGCTATCGCGGTCCAGCGATTTGGAGCGCAGTAACTCGTCGCCTGCGTGGAAAAAGGGAATGCCTTGGCCCAAGGCCACAATCGACACCGCCAGATTGTTCATGCGTACCCGCTGCTCGAGCGAAGCGGTGCGGGGTGCTTTCATTTGCACGGTGTCCCATAGGGTTTCGTTGTCGTGCGCCGCTACATAGGTGATGGTCTCGAGCGGGGTAGCCGCGTAGCCAGCGGGTTGCCCGTTGTAGTCGATGGCGCTGCCCTTGACGGTTTCGCCTTTGCTGTTGGTGAAGGTGTAATCGCGCAAGTTGCCTGCCAAGCCCAACATCACGAGGTCCTGGTCATGCTCGAGGGTGACTTTATCCAGTGTGCCTTTATTGTTCAGGCCATTGGGTAAAGTGAATAGGCCCGTGGCATAGCCTTGGTTCAGGCGGTGGTCGTTGTCGAAGGGGCCGCCGCCGCGCACCGCGTCGCGCAAACGATCCGAAAAGCTGCCGATTCCTGTACCATACAAGTTGCCTTGGGTGGCATTGATCCCTCTGGCATTATTGGCGACCTCACCAAAGTTCCAGCCTTCACCGTAGATATAGATTTTGGAGCCGTCCACCCCATCTTTGGCAAGGGTCAGGCTCGAGAGGGCCGTTTTCACGGCTTTAATATCCTCGAGCATGTGATGGCCCATCAAATCAAAGCGGAACCCGTCGATTTTGTAATCTTTGGCCCAGACCAGCAAAGAATCGATCATCAGTTTTCGCATCATGGTGTGTTCGGATGCAGTATTGGCGCAGCAGGTGCTGGATTCCAAGTTCCCCTCGAGCGACAGGCGGTGATAATAGCCAGGCACAATCTTGTCCAAAATCGAGTTGGCATTTTGACCTGCGGCGTTGGTGTGGTTATAGACCACATCCTGAATTACCCGCAGCCCCGATTGGTTCAGTGCTTGCACCATCGAGCGGTATTCATTGATCCGCTGATCGGGATTGACCGCGTAGCTGCCCTCGGGGGTAGTGTAGTGGAGGGGGTCATAGCCCCAGTTGAAGCCGTCCAAGTCGGCATATTTTGCCGCCTCGAGCTGTTGCCCTTTACCATCTGGCGGCATTTTGGCAAGTTTGGCATAGTCAGGGTTTTGCCAGAGTTTTTTGTTTTCCTCGATGGTGGCAATATCAAACGAGGGCAGCAAATGCACCGCTTTCAGGCCCGATTTTGCCAAGGTTTTCAGGTGCTTCATCCCGTCGGATTGGGCTTGAGTGAAGGCCAGATAGGTTCCGCGCTGTTTGGAAGGTACCGAAAGGTCCATTACCGAAAAATCCCGAATGTGCAGCTCATAGAGGTTCAGATCAGATTTGCTGATCAGCTCGGGTTTTTTCAGGGTATCCCAGCCACTGGGTTTCAGCTTGGCATCCGATAAGTTCACAATTTGGCTGCGCCCGCTGTTCATCGACAAGTTTAAAGAATAAGGATCTGTCACCGAATTCCGCTCGAGCTGCAAGGTACTGGGCGCGAACACTTCCACCTCGTAGTAGTAGTATTTGCCGTTCCAATCGCTTTTGCCCTCGAGCGTCCACACACCTTTGTTCTCGGTCATGGGCAAGACCGAGATTTCCGAATCCGAAGGCCCATCAAATAGATGTACCTTGACCGATTGGGCGGTGGGTGCCCACAGGTTCAGGCTGGGGAGTGTGCCTTTCCAAACCACACCCAGCGGGGCATTGGTCGCATATACATCGTCCAGCACTCCAGGAATCTGAACACCTGTGGCCTGAAGGAGTTTCCCTTCGCTCGAGACCACCGACACCACCATCTGACCTTTCAGCCCCGCCAGCGCGGTTTCAGGAACTTTTAGCACCGCGTAATCCGAAAGTTGAGGATATTTGCTTTTCAGCTCTTGGCTTAAACCCGCTTTATCCAAAGTCAGCTCGAGGGTTTCCCCGCCCGTTACCCCTGCCGCGCCCAATTTCAGCCCCGCTTTGCTCGAGGAGGTAAAGCTATATTTGGCCCCATCCTTGACCCAAGCACTGGGAACAGCAATCACGCCCTTGCTCAGCCAGTGGGCGCTGGCTTCTTTGAGGTTGCCTGCGGCACGTTCGACCTTCTGGTACTGGGCGGGAACCGCTGCGGGTGCTTTGATCTCGCTGGCAAAGTTGACCGAATCTTTGACCACATGGGATTTATCGTCGTACATGAAGCGCACGATGGTTTTATCGCTCGGTACCTCGAGCTTGATGTTATCGCCGCCCGCTTTGCCTTCCTTACCGTAATTTTCAGTCCATGCCCCGCCAATCGCCACTTTATATTCAAAACTGCCCTTGGGAAAAGCCGCAATAAATTCGTACAGATCGCCGCCCACCTCGAGCATTCGGGTCACATCACCAGCGGGGTTCCATTCTTTATCGCCCAGGGCTTTTTGGATGCTACCGGGCAAGACCACCAGCTTGGGAGCCTTGACAATATCGGGATTGTTCACCGAATCGGCAACTTTTTTGGAAGCCGAATCCCAAACAAATTTGATGAGTGTGGCATCATTTAGCACCTCGAGCTTGATGTTATCGCCGCCCGCTTTGCCTTCCTTGCCATAATTCTCGGCCCAGCCGCCGCCCACCGCCACTTTATATTCGTAATTGCCCTTGGGAAAAGCGGCTACAAATTGGTAGATTCCGTTGCCCAGATCGCTCATGCGGGTGATTTCACCAGCGGGGTTCCACTCTTTATCGCCCAGTGCTTTTTGGATGGTGCCGGGCAACACCACCTGTAGGCCCGTTTGGGCGCTGGCAAAGCTCGAGAGGGCGAGGGTCAAGCTCGAGAGGCAAAGGAACCGCTTCCATTTCTGTTGCATAAAAACTCCTGTGTGTGGTGCAAGATACTCGAGGTGACTCGAGGTTTAAATGTGGGGCGTTAAACTAAAAGGTATCACACTCGAGGGATACTAAAATGAGGGGTATAAGACAAAAAAGGTGACTTCAAAATGTAACCCTACTTTTGGGCTGGGTTTCATGACACGCAGTAAAATGGAACCCGAAACAGCTTGCTCGAGTGGGAGCCAAAATGAAACATATTTCCAAATCCGAAACCGTTTTCCCAATACAAACTTCTTGCACTGGCCCTCGAGTTACGCTGCCCGAGGACAAACTCGAGGGCTGTTTTAAATGCGCCCAATACCGCTCGAGTGGGCGACACATCATAAATGGCAAAAATCACTTCGGCAAAGCAACCTTTAAACGCCCCTGCCAAGGCATCGGCAAAAACCCCTGCCACCGCTCGAGGGTCGTTGGCAAAAACCCCACAGCCCCAAGCCCCCAAAACAATTCGGGTGTGGTTTCGCTCGAGGGCCAAAGCCAATATTTTGG
>JANYFS010000400.1 GCA_025359705.1 Deinococcales bacterium
CCCCACCCCTCACTCAAGTATCCCTGACCCGCTCGAGCCAAAACTGCGGCGGCGGAAATGTGTATGGAGATCCTCACTTGCTTACCCTAGATGGTCTCAATTATGACTTCCAAGGTGCTGGTGAATTTATCCTCACCCGCTCGAGCATTCCCGATATGCCCTTTGAGGTTCAAACTCGCTATAAAACAGTTGGTCAATACGCATCTTTGACTTCTGCAATTGCCGTAAAAGTGGGTACGGATCGCGTGGCGCTCTATTCTCGCTCGAGTTCGCAATTTGACATTAAACTAAACGGTACACTATTGAAAAGGAATCCTGATACTGGAATTATTGATCAGAATCTTTCAGATGGTGGTCATCTTTACATTTCGGGTAGTTCGGGTGTAATTTTGTGGAAAGATGGTACCAATCTTAGGTTTTCACACATTTCTCCTGTAGGTGGTCACTTTTCTTCGACATTGGCAATCAATCCGCGCCAGCAGAAAGCTCTAGCTGGCCTTTTGGGAAATTATAACTTAGACTCCAAAGATGATTTAAAGCGAAAGGACGGTACTGTCTTCGCGTACCCGCCTTCGTATGAACAGCTTTACCAACAGTTTGGTAATGATTGGCGTATTTTACAGAGTGAATCGTTGTTCGATTATGCAGAAAATGAAACAACTGCCACTTTTACGGATCTGACTTTTCCCAAAAAACTTCCCTCCGCATTCACTGCCGATCAAACCGCTCGAGCTAAACAAGTTTGTTTAGATGCGGGAGTTATTAATGAACAAATCATACAAAGCTGTATTTATGATGTGCTGATAGGCGATGACGACGCTATAGCCAAAGTTGCTGCCGCCAATGATCCTAGTGCAAATAGTATTGAACTGAATACCTCGAGTGTAAAATTAGCCACCAATGCCACCTACCAATTCACTGCTTTGGTATCTCCTTTGCACAAAGGTGAAGAGGTGATCTGGACAGCCTCGAGCGGAACTATAGAGCGCCTTTCCAAGGATACTGTTCGTTATACGGCCCCAGACTATGTGGGAACCTATGTGCTTTCTGCTCAAGCGACAGGAAGCCAAAGAGTGGCAACGGCAACGATTATGGTGACTTCACCAAGTTACCGATTTTTTGTAGGTGCGAGCTGGGGAGAGCTTATTTTTATGAAGACTTTGCTTCCAAACACAAGTCAATGCGACTATATGTACCAAAGTATTGATGGTCATAGTGGAGGTGCAGGGGGTGATATAACGATTAACAAGCTGGTCGGTAAAGGAGCTTACCGAGTTGGTATTCGCAATAATGGAAGTGGATCGGCATTTATGCAGGGGGGTGCTTATGTTTATAATGAGAATAGTAATGTTATACCATTATCGGATGGGCTGAAATCCCCTCGAGCGGTAGAACCTGGGGAGTGGTGGTATATCGGAGATGTGCTGTCACCTTCTGGTGTATTTAACGAAGTCAATCAAATCATCCCTACTTTTGATAGCTATCCAGATACCCTCTCGAGCTGTGCAAGCCAATAGCACTTAAGCAAAGCGTTAAATCCTCTCGAGCGTGTTGGATTGCAAAGTCCCCCTCGAGGGGATTTTTTTTATCTTCCCATTCCTAACCCTTGAGCCACCCCCACCGCTCAAACCCCTAAGATGTACCGATGAAAGAAAAAGACCGCACAAATACAGACCTGCCCGAAACGGGTGAACGACTTCAAAAAATCCTCGCCGCAGCGGGAGCCGCCTCGAGAAGAGCCGCCGAAGAAATGATTCGAGCGGGCCGCGTTACGGTGGACGGCAAAGTGGCCCAACTGGGCGGACGGGCTGGCCCCGACAATGAAGTCTGCCTAGATGGACGACCCGTCTTGCGCCGCTCGAGCGAACATATCACCTATATGCTGTATAAACCTCGCGGCATTGTCACCACCGCCCACGACGAATTGGGTAGACAGGCGGTGCTGGATCTGATGCCGCGCACAGCGGGCTTGCACAGTGTGGGGCGACTAGACCGCGACTCCGAAGGGCTGTTGCTGTTGACTACCGACGGCGATCTAACCCTGAAGCTGACCCACCCCCGCTATGACCACCAAAAGGAATACCGTGTTTGGGTGGACGGCGAAATCACCAAAGCCGCAGTTAAAGCCCTGCGAAGCGGGGTTGACCTCGAGGACGGGATCAGCAAACCCACCGATATACAGCCCGCCGAAGGTGGCCTGTATATCACCATTGGCGAGGGCCGCAACCGCCAAATCCGCCGCACCCTCGAGGCATTGAACTTGCCCGTGACCCGCTTGCTGCGGGTTCGTATGGGCGACCTATGGCTAGGCGACCTCGAGCCAAGCGAGTACCACCAACTCAACAACAAAGGACTCGAGCGGGTACTGAGTACCAAAGCCCCCAATGCCCTCGAGCGAGACGAAACTCGCCAGCGTTGGGGATAATCTCGAGGGTTATGCTAGAATAGAGTGCTTGGGAGGGGGCGTGACCGCGCCCTAAGTGCAAACACGCACGCGGGTGAGGAAAGTCCGGGCACCAGCGGGCAGGATGCCTGCTAACGGCAGGGCGGCGAGTAGACCAAAGCCAAAGGGCTTCAGGTGCGAAGCCGACGGAAAGTGCAACAGAAAGTAAACCGCCAGCGGCCCCACGGGGTGCGGGTAAGGGTGAAACGGAGGTGTAAGAGACCCCCAGCGTCCCTCGAGAGAGGAGCGGCTTGGTAAACCCCATGTGGTGCAAGCTCCGAACTGGTTAGAGGTGGCCCACTTCTATGATCCAAAAGATGAGCGCTCGAGCGGTGTGGCAACACACCCCCCAGATAGATGGTCACGACCTCTTGCATACAAGGGGGACAGAACCCGGCTTATTACCCTCCCAAATTCCCCTTCGGGGGATTTTTTTTGATATGAAAAACCCGCTCGAATTGTACTCGAGCGGGTTTCTGTACGAATCAACTTAAAATTCTCTAGACTCTTTTAACCAATTTTAGATTGCCTGTACCATACTGCCATCCCGAAACCTGAGAGCTGGTATAAAAACTGCTTGAGGTAAATTTTGCCGTTTTAGTCAAAATATTAACGGATTGCAGCCGAATATTTAAAGAACCCTTGTTTTCTTTGTCGATACTGCCAAAAACTGATCCGGAGTTTGTAGGGGCAGTTGCAATATAGGCATTACCCGTAATCACTCCATCCACATTATTCAACTCCACAATAAAAGGGAGCGCCACACTGGTATAAGGATCGGTCAGTGTAGCATCCCACGTACCATCTATATCTGCGGCAACAAACGCAGGAGCAACCGTAGAACCTCCACCACACGAAACCAGCGCCAGTGCCGCAGCCAAAATTAACATTTTTCTCATAAAACCCCCATGTTTTGATCTTATCCAAAATTTACTTCGCTTTCATGATACTCAAAGATTACCCTCGAGCGCCCCTATTTTGCAAATAACCGCATTAGGTCAGGCTCGAGCTGAACTTTTCCTATCTTTTCTACACTTAATTATAGTGCAACTTGTCTATATCTCTGGTCATCCCTTGTCTATATCCCACACTCGAGCTAGGCTAAAGACAACCAAGCATAATCACAAGCATCACCCAGAACCTACTGAGGCCCAATATGACCCAACCCCTATCACCACTCGAGCTATTTCATCCAGAAGATCTGCGGGACAAGTCTGCTGCACTGATTTCTCATGTACAGTCCGAAGGAACCACCGTTTTTGAAACCCCGCTCGAGGAACTGCGAAAACACCCCATCACCCCGCTCGAGCTGCTGTTTATGCGGAACAGCTACGCCATACCCAAAATGGCAGAACTAATGGATACCACCCTGGGGGTGGTAGGTTTAGTGGAATTTCCACTGATGCTCGAGATTTCCAAGATCCGTAGTCTGGATACCCTCGAGCTGGTGATGCAGTGCGCGGGCAATGGGCGTAAATTTTTTCGGGATGCCAAACACATCGAAGGCTCGGACTGGGGCCGTGGTGGAGTTGCCAATCTGACTTTTTCGGGAACCTGGTTGCGCGATTTACTGCCCCGTGACATCATTTTGCCCGAGGCCCAATTCTTGACCATGCGGGGCCACGATCACGCGGGCGACCTCGAGCAGACCCCCTACGAAAAAAGCATTCCGCTCGAGGCCGCGCTCGAGTCTGCATTTTTGGCAACCCATCTGAACGGCGAAAAACTCACTCGAGTGCATGGTGCGCCCTTGCGTTTGGTGATGCCTGGATATTTTGCCACAGTAAATGTCAAATGGCTATCCACCCTAATTTTGACCGCACAGGAAAGCCAGAATGAAGCCCAGCAGGTGCGTTACCGCGTTCCAGCAATTTCAGAAACAGGTGAAACAGGCTCGAGGGCGTGTTGGGCCATGCCGATC
>JANYFS010000406.1 GCA_025359705.1 Deinococcales bacterium
CTGGTGGAGTTTGGTTACAGGGTTTTGGAGCCTGATTTTGAAAAAGTCCAACAAATTGGATGTATTTTCGTTGCATGGCACGCACATTCGTATCGAATCGCTCAAAAAGCAACTGATTGCCAATGTGGACGGCGAACTGTGTGAACACACCCCGCTCGAGGTTAAGATTTTACCTCAGGCTTTGCGGGTGGCAGTTCCCCAAAATACAGGGCTGAGATCTGCTACGAATCCTACCCATCACTCCCATCAATCCTGATCCGTAACCCAAAACTCCGCCACAACTTGGCTCGAGAGCATTTTGCTACCGCGCAGTTCGGTTCCCAAATCCATGCTGCCGCCTTTAGGCATCCGCATTCGCATCATCTCCATGCCGCTTTCTTGGGCAAAGGATATGGGTGCAAAGTGCGGTAATTCGCTCGAGTCGCTGGCGGAATGCAACCCCGCAATTTTTTTGCCAATGGCTTGCACCATCAGTTCAGCCTTGTGGGATGCCTTTTTCATGGCCTGCACCACCAGCTCGAGCAAAACTGCTTCTTCTTCAAACACCCACTCGAGCAAATCCAAATTGGCATTTTTTGCCGAAACAATCAGGCCCAAGACTTCCGTTAGTTTGGAAAGGTCGCGCACATTCAGCCGCAGCCGAAACACCGCTCGAGTGGATTTCAGCAGGGTTCCTGACTGGATTTTGGCAGTGACACTGACCACCTGAATCTCGCTCTCGAGCAGCCCCGTGGCTTTAAATTTACCCACCAAATCCGCCACTTCACGGCTGCGGCTGAGTGCTGCGTTGCCGTAAACAAAGGTTTCCCCCTCGAGCGTGAAATGCACGCGAGCTTCACTGGCCTCGAGTTCGCGCTCGGCTCTGGCGCTGACACGTAGGATTCCTGATTGCATGGTCTTGTCTTCTCCTTTACCGCTCGAGCAAACTGAGTACCTCAACATGTGAGGTCTGAGGGTAAAAATCCCAGGGGATTACCCGTTTCAAATTCCAGCCTTGCCGCACCAAACGGCCCACATCCCGCGCCCACGTTGCAGGGTCGCAAGAAATATAAATGATTTTTTCGGCGCTCGAGTCTTGGATCTTGACCAGGACTTCGGTATCCAGCCCCGCTCTTGGAGGGTCCAGCAAAATCGTGTCGATGTCGCTGGGCATCATCATTGCGTCGCCTTGGTGGTACTGCACATTGTTTAACTCCAAGCGTTCGGCATCGGCATCGCCCCGCTCCAGACCCTCGAGGGCAATATCCAGCACCATTACTTTTTGGTAGCTGTGGGCCAGTTGCAACCCCAAAGCCCCCGCGCCGCCATACAAATCCAGTGCCGTGCCACCCGTTCCCGCCCAAGCCAGTACCTCGAGGTAAAGTTCGGTTGCGGCCTTGGGGTTCACCTGGGCAAAGCCCGAAGCAGATACCGACACATCCAAATTCCCATAGCGCTCGAGGATGGTGGGTTCGCCCCACAGCACACTGACTTTGCCGGTAAAGCGCCGTTTTCCCGCTCGAGCCAGACTGACCCCACTCACCCCCAAATCGGCAAGGTGCATGGCGGCGCGGCTGTAATTGGAGCGGGGGGCATCGCCAATCAGGGCCGCCACTACCTCGCCCGTGGCAAAGCTGCTCCGCAAGACCAGCTCGAGGGTATTTCCCAGCTTGCCAGGCTCGAGCTTGCCCAGCAAAGCATTGATCGGGTCACTTGCCACGGGGTCATGCTTGACTGCACGGGGGCGGTGGCTGCCGCGTTCACGGTAGGCGAGTTGGCGCTGCTCCACTGGCCCCGAAACCGCGTACTGGGTTACGCTGCGGTAGTGCCAGCGGTCTGGGCTGGGCCGCGTGGGTTCTACAGTCCCCTCGAGCTTACCAATTCGCAACAGAGCCTCCCGCACAAAGCCCCGCTTGATCTCGAGCTGAGCGGCGTATTCGGCGTGGGCCAGATCCAAGGTGGGGGGCAAATCATGCACCTCCACGCGGTCAGCCGAAGCCTCTAAAACCTCGAGCAGTCGCGCTTTCAGCACCCCTTTACTGGCGGTGGCCTGCACCCGAACCCGTTCGCCTGCCAGCGCACCCGCCACCAAAACCACTTGCCCCGCATCCCGCGCCAGGCCATACCCGCCAGCCACCACTTTTTCAATCTGCAAAACCATCTCGAGCGTGCCATTTAAAACCATAGCTAGAATTATTGCACTCCGCTTGAGGGAAAAGGAGGAGGGTGTTTTTTTGCCCTCGAGGGAAAAGGGTATTTCCACATCCAGATTAAATAGGTTCACCTTGCTTGCGTATCCAATTCACAAAAACTTTTAGATCGTGCAGCTCGAGGGTGGCTAGGAATTCCGCTTGGCTCGAGGGGGGATTTTTAAGTCGGGAACGTTGTTTTCGGAGTGCTGCCAAAACCTGATCGGGTTGGTCTTCAACCAATTTCATCACAAATGGGTCTGGAGAAATGGCTTCTACCCCATATCGTTCCAAAACCGAATTTGGGAAATCTTTCAGGTTGTGGGTAACAATCAGGTCTGCATGTGCATGAATGGCTGCTGCTAATACATGACGATCATCGGGGTCAGGCAAAAGCAATTCTGGGATCAGCGGTTCAAAACCCGTTATCAAGGCTTGTGGAACATTTTGTAGCATCAAAGATTTGGTACGCTCGAGCCGCTCCAGACTGATGTGAGGCAAGTTCTTCAGCACATTTCGCATCCACTCGTCGAAAATAATTTCAGTCCAAATTGGAACAAATAGATCTCGAGTTGCCAAAGACATCAGTAAATCCCGCAGTGGGGCGGGATAGAGAACATTGGCATCCAAAACCGCTTTGAGAATCAATATCCCATCCCCAATTCTTGCGCGTCCTCAATCAGTGCCTCGAATGCGGAAAATCGCCTTACTTTGGAACGTTCTTGGTAGGCCATCACTTCCGCCAAGGTGATGCGGCGGTGGCTTCCTACACGGCGGTAAGCCAATTCACCTTCGTCAATCAATTTGATCACAAATGGTCTGGAAACCCCCAAAACCGTGGCGGCTTGTTGGGTAGTTAATTCTTTGGGAATAGAGGAGAGCGAAACCGCGTTGCCTTGGGCCATTTCCTCGAGAACAGAACGAACCAACATCACTACAGAAGGGGGCAGTTCTTGAATGGATACCACAGCATTCGTACCCAATTTAGAAGCCAAAGCTCGAGCCAAGTCTGCCTCGTGTGGGCTGGGTAAAATGGGGGTGGGTGTATGAATCATGATGCACCTCGAGGGAAAGTATAGACCTCCAAGTGCATTAAACGCAATAAAACGATTGTGATTTTAAGGTGCAAAAAAACCCGCTCGAGGGAAAAGGAGGAGGGTGTTTTTTTGCCCTCGAGCGAAAAGAGTGAAAATTCTATCCCAAACGGAAATAAGTCGGGTTTTGATTTGGCTGATCTCTCCCTCGAGTTTAGAGTAAGATTGGGAAAATGGGTGGCTCGAGGCGTGGTTCAAAATGCAGTTCAGAAACATACTGACAGCATCATAAGGAGCGTGCAAATTGTCTTTGTTAAGATTAAATTTTGAAGACCTCGAAAAACCAAAGATAACCGCCAAAGATTTTGAGAAATTTGAAAGTGATTATAAGATATATGTCCCCGATGATCTAAAAGAACTATTTTTAAAAACGAATGACTGTTTTTTGGAATACCCTATAGTAAAGTGTTCAGGAATAAATGGAGGTGAGGTAATGCCTTCGCGTTGGGTTGGTATTGCCCCAAATGGAATAAATTATAGCGCTCAGCAGTAAGATGGATACACATTTTAG
>JANYFS010000412.1 GCA_025359705.1 Deinococcales bacterium
ACCCACAGCGGGAACCTTGACCGTGGCCTTTGATGCTAGTGGCTCGAGCGACCCAGACGGTACTTTGGTGGATTACGCTTGGGATTTTGGTGACCAAACCAAAGCCACGGGCAAAACAGCAAGCCACACCTTCGAGCAAGATGGAACCTTCAAAGTCACCTTGACAGTCAAAGATAATGTGGGAGCCACCGCCAGCAAAACCATCGATGTGGTGGTAACTAAGACGGTGGTGGTGGTTCCGCCTGTAGATGCCACTGCGCCCAAGATTGTCAGTGTCAGCCCGACGTTAAACCAAAAAGGAGTCTCGAGCGACGCAAAAATCGTGATCACTTTTGATGAACCGATGAACAAAACCGCCACGCAAGCCGCCTTCCAAAGCGCGGATTTGGGTACGGTTGGTTTTGCTTGGAACACCGATGCTACGGTACTAACCATCACTCCAAACGTCTCGCTGGTTTATCTGACGGGCGACACTGCCAAAAGCTATGCCTTTAGTTTGGGAATCGGGGCAACCGACGTGGCGGGCAACCCCATCGCCCCCTCGAGCTACAGCTTTAGCACCTTGCGTCATGTGGTGGTGTCTCTCAAAAGTATGGCAAGCATTGACGGTATGGCAGTCGGTGATAACACCGTGCAGCGCTCGAGCTTTACCGCCCAAGTGGGCGACGACGAAAAAGATGTGGTCAAGAAAATGTTGATCAGCTTTGACCTCTCTAGCCTACCCAATACCGTAAAAGCCAGCGACCTCGAGAATGCGGATTTGAGCCTATTTTTAACCGCCAAAGCAGGCTCGAGCTTTGCCACTACCGTCAGCCATGTGACCTATGGCGACACCCTCAACCCCAGTGCATTTGGTCTGACTCCTTTGCGGGTTTTGGGTGGAACGGTGGGTTTGCAGAGTTCCAGCATTGGGCAATACCTATCCCTCTCCAGCGAAATCGGCAAGCCCACTGTGTTGGATGCGCTCAAAGACGATTTGATCAACGCCAACGCACGCGGCAACCGCAGCCAATTTAGGCTCGAGCCAGATTTTGTTTCTACCAAATCGCTCAAATTGAGTGTGGACTTTGGCGGCGGGCAATCGGGTGGAAGTGGCAATAAATCCAGCGATGTCAAAACCTATTCCGCAGGTGAACAAGCCGATCAAGCGCCTATATTAAAATTTACCTATTTGGCTCCCTAAAAATCTAAAATTACACATATTTTGATTGAAAGCGTTCATTAAAAAAGTCAGGCTCGAGACTAAAAATTCCTCGAGCCTGGTTTAATTTTGGATTCGGTTTTGAATTAGAAAAGCCGCTATGCCGTATTCCCCTCGAGATCACAGAAAAAAAGGCCAAGTAGGGGAGGGTTTCAAACCCGCCCAGTATGCGAAATCTAAATCTAAAATCACATGCAAAACATCTAAACATTCTACAAATTTAAGGAAAACAGGTTATTCTTAACTATCTTTACAACGAATAACGAACTTATAGTTTCTCGAGCTGAAGGCTCGTGATCTTATCCAAAACAGTGCCTTTGACTGTTTTACCACTTTCTATGGAAATCGCACTATAGCCCTTGGGTAATTTAATGCTAAAACCTTTATCGGCATCAATTTGTAGAGCAGTATCGGTATATAGAAAAATCAAATTGGCGCGGCCTATTTGTAACACTGGCTCGAGCAGTTCTTCATCTTCGTCGCGTTTGTTATTGTTATTCAAGTCGCTATAAACCAACAGTTTGAGTTCCACGACCTTGGCAGCGTTCGAGATTTTGACCATGCCCACTACGCCCGCCCAAGTGATCGAATCTGGAGCTAAGGTATTGAGTGATTTTTCGCTTGGCAAAACTTTACTCAGCTCGAGCGAAAAATTGCCCGAACCTAGGGCCACACTGCTCAGCTCGAGGGCGGTTTTGCCGTTGGGCAATACCGTAAAAAGTCCCAAACGGGCATTTTTGGGCCAGCCATCTGCGCTTTTTCCCTCGAGGGTTAGGGCGCTGGCGCTGCTAAAAATACCAGCTCCCAGGATGCCCATACCCAGAGCTAAAAATTTGGGGGCCAAAAATTTGGTTTTGATGGATTTTATGTTTAAAGAGAATCGGTTCATAGGCCCAGTATAGGCTCCACTTCTGATGGTTTGCTGATCTTTGGTAATCTTTGCTTTAGGTTTTTCAAACACACCTGACCGCCGAATTTAGAGCATTTGCCAGAATATTTGCCAGAATAATGAACGAATCAATTACATTGCTAAATCCCGTTGCTCAAAATACGATTCGTCCGTCTGAAACACCATATTTACCATCATATGCTTGATAAAAAACGGACAACGGATGACAGATAACGGATTACGAATCTAGGGGCTGGTTTCGCTGATTTCACTCATTTTATTTAGGGAATATTCAAAATTTTGAAAATCGGGATTGGAGGCAATCAAAATCAATTGATCTCCAAGCTCGAGCGGCACATGGGTGCTGCTGATTTGTACTTCGTCACCGCGCAGCACGGCAATAAACACCACCGAATTAGGCTCCGAAGCAGACTCGAGGGTGATAGATTGGAGTAGGGTATCCACCGATTGCCCCAGCCAATGGGTAGGTACAGCGATGCGGTGTAGCAATTCGGCTACTTCGTTAGTGGGTTCGGGAATTGCTTCGCTCGAGTCTAAATCATTTGAAACGTCGTTTTCGAGATGTTGCTCGAGGTGTTGTCCAGTGTTTTGCTCTTGAGCCACTTGGTCGGAGTGTTCTTTTTGCTGACTGGCAAGCACACTGGCGTTTCCACTGAGCATATAGGCACTGCCCACCGCCACGCCCAGCGCGGGCAAAAGTGCAGGATTGGCCCAACCCAACCCCAACAACAGGCTCGAGAGGGGAGTTTTGTAGCTGGCTGCCAAAAATGCACAGGCTCCCAATACACTGGCCTCTGGCAAATTGGGAGCCAACGCGGGTGCAACCAGATTGACCAACATGCCCAAAAGCCCACCCAAACTGCCTCCCAAAACCAAAGTGGGAATGATCAGGCCGCTCGAGTAGCCAATCACCACCAGCAACAACACCGAAATCGTTTTGAACAGTACCAATTGGGTTAGGGTTGCCACATCAAAAAAGCCCGACAGTTGCAAAGAAAACCAGCCTAAGCCTTCACCTGCGCTCGAGGGGACAAAAAGCGCAATTGCCCCCAAAATCAGGCCAGCGATCAGGCGAACCAGCAGGGCAAATTTGCCTTGGTACAGCAATACCGCACCCTTTTGCGCCCAAGAAATAGCCTCGGCGAATATGAGTCCCAAACTCCCGCAGACCAACCCCAACAGCAAGCCAAAAAGCAGCAGACTGGGGGAGGGGTTAAGCCCCTCGAGCGCAAAGGTAAACAGGCTTTCGTTGCCTGCCAGCAGGCTAAAAACCGCGTAGGCACTGAGGCTACACACCAAGCTCGAGAGCAAGGCAGTGGCTTCCAGCTCGAGCTTGGCAAAGCCCATTTCCAAAACAAAGAGGGCGGCTGCCAAAGGTGCTTGCAAGGCAATGCCCAAACCCGCCGCAATCCCTGCCAGCCGCAGACTTTTCAGCTCGAGGGGTGAAAGCTCCGCTGCCCGTGCCAGCCAAGTGACTGCCAAACTTCCCAGCGCTGCCAAGCCACCATCTCGCCCCATACTCAGCCCCACACTCAGGCCCAGTACATTGCTCAGCGCCCGCGTAAAATGCACTCTAGCCCCCTCGAGTGGTGTGCCACGGTTATGCAAAGAAACTGCCGCCTCGAGTGGATCGGCTTGGCCCTTTGGTTTGGCCCACAGATGCAGCACCAGCAGCGCCGCAGGAATCAAAACCAGCGGAACCAATAAAAATGGCCCCTCGAGTACAAAGGGCAACCCGCCGCCAAGTGGTGGATTGGGTGGACGATTTCCCAAACCCAGCAAAAACCGCTGCCCCCAGCCCAACACCTGCTCAAACCCCCAGCCCAAAACCCCCACTCCAGCCCCCAAAACCAAACTATAAAAAACCAACGACCCCCGCTCGAGGCTAGCAGCAAAGGAAGGCAGGGTGAAGGTTTTGGCACGTTCAGGCAAGTTGCTCCAGGGGTAAGAGGGTAAGAGGGTAAGAGGGTAAGAGGGTAAGATTTAATCTTTTAATCTTTTAATCTTTTGTAGGGATGGGCCGCTGGCTCGTCCTGCCTTTCGATATGTACATAATAAAACCTCTCGAGCTACCTAATCTGTCTTGACCCTAAAGCAGCACCTGTCTTGGCCCAACTACGTCACCTCGCGGGACGGGCCGCTTACGGGCTTGGTCGCTTTTGCGAACAACGAATAACGAACAACGAAC
>JANYFS010000445.1 GCA_025359705.1 Deinococcales bacterium
CGCCTTTTCGCCCTCTCGTTTTCTCACCCTCACGCCCTCACGCCCTCACGCCTGCCACACCTCGAGCATCCGATCCAAAATCAAGTCCGCCACCTCGAGCTTGCTGCGGCGGCCCCATTCCTCCACCCTCGAGTCGGCCCATACACAAGTCACGTCGTTGTCGTCGGAACCAAAACCCAAACCCGCTTGGGTGGGGTAGTTCAAACAGATAAAATCCAAATTTTTGCGCTGCACCTTCAGGCTGGCCCGCTCGAGGCCAGCGTGGGTTTCCATCGCAAAACCCACCAAAACCTGATGGCTGGCTTTACGCGCTCCTAAACCTTTCAAAATATCAGGATTGGGAACCAGCTCGAGGGTGACATTTTCGGCGACCTTGGCTTGCTTCTCACTGGCCTGATCTTTGGCGCGGTAATCGGCAATGGCTGCGGTCATCACCACCCCATCCACCCCATCAACACCATCACCAAGACTATCAAAACGCAGATCCACAGCCGCTTTCATCTCGAGGGCGCTATTTATTTGCACATATTCCACCCCTTCAGGCGGGGCCAAATGCACAGGCCCAGAAATCAAACTGACCACCGCCCCCCTCGAGGCTGCCCGCTGCGCCACCGCAAAACCCATTTTTCCAGAGCTAGGGTTGGAGATAAAGCGCACAGGATCGAGGTACTCTCGAGTTGGCCCCGCTGTGACGATGATTTTTTTGCCCGCCAAATCCTGCACAGTTAGCAAGCGGTTGACTGCTTCCACAATCCCTTCGGGTTCCACCATTCTTCCCAAACCACTGGCCTCGCCTTGGGTTCCCAACTTCCCCTCGAGCGGCCCTAAAAAACGCTGCCCCCACCCCTCGAGCGTGGTTTTGTGGCTCTGGGTGGCGGGGTGCAGCCACATATGGGGGTTCATTGCAGGAACCCACAGCACAGGACAACGTACCGAAAGCAAGGTGGCACAGGCCAAATCATCCGCCAAGCCCAAAGCTGCTTTTGCCATTAGATCCGCTGTGGCTCCCACCACCAGCACCATTTTGGGAAAATGGGACAGCTCGAGGTGTTTAGCTCCTGCTTGGGGTTCAAACCAGCTTTGGTCGGTGTGAATTTGGGCTTCTGCCGCCGTGGTCAGTGCCAACGGGGTGACAAAATGCAAGGCGCGTTCTGAGGCAATCACTTGGAGGGCATATCCCGCTTCGCGCAATCGCCGTAACACAAAAGGAGCTTTGACCGCCGCAACTGAAGCTGCCACAATCACCAAGATGGGGGTAACGTGCAAAGTGGAATGATTCATAGCTCTATAATTGCTGATAAACATCTAAGCTGTACGTATAGGGTGAGATCATCTAAAGGTATGTGTGGGAAACCCTCGAGTGAGACAGTGAGTGAGACAGTGAGTGAGACAGCGGGCAGATCTTTGCTCAACCGACTCGAGCAACTCAAGTTACGCGTACACCAACAAGCGCACAGGGCCAAACATGATGTTCTCCAGTATGGATCTCACCCTCGAGGTTTTCTTTGGCTTTTTTTGGTAGTTTCGCCAGCATTCCCCTAACCAACCTGCTCATCTTGATGAGCGGGCGTAATGGCTTGCTTTCTGCCGAAGACTATTTTAAAAAATACCGTCTGACCCTGAGTGGTGGGCGCTTGGTGGCCCTCGAGATTGATGGTCGCCAGCATCACCCGATGGCTGCCGAACTGCTTTTGCTCAATTTACTAGACGCTCGAGATGGCTCTTTCCAATTTCGTGCCGAGGCCGAACTCGAGGAAATCGAGCTAACCCGTTTTCAAGCCCTCAGCCAAGATGCCCCGCAAGGGGGTTTTCCACTTGCCAGTTTGTCGATGGCCCTCGCTAAACTCCAAGACGATCTGGAAAACCTCGAGCCGACTTTGCCCTCCGCCGATGCGGTCTATCTGATTACGCGGGACCCAGGAACTTCGCTCGAGTCACCCCTTTCGATTTTTTGGGAAGAGGGTCAAACCGTGTTGGACTGGGGGGTTTCCCCCCGTGAAGTTGCAATTTATACCGACTATCCTCTGCGAAGCGTGCGCTACTGCACCCAACTGTTGCTGCAAAAAGAAATTCTTTTCGAGAAAATCCGCCAAAATCCCGATGATGAAATCCAAGATCTGGATGGTTTGGTCGATGCCAATTTCCTTAATTTCGATGATTCTGAAGATACGATTTGAGATTGGATTGAGATTAGATTTAAAGTGTTAGCCGAGATTTTTTCTAGGTTTTTACTTTCTTTATTATTGCCCTATTTTGTTTTTTGCTGTCTCGAGCGGGATATTTCTTATATCTGCCAAATGGCTAGGGGGGATCTAGGCCAGAACACTTAAGAAACGCTTGACAAACTCGAGGGAAGCAGAGTACACTCTTCTTCGCCTCGAGGGAAACCAAAAGGCCAAGCGAAAGAAAAGAGACGTATCATAACGGCTCG
>JANYFS010000447.1 GCA_025359705.1 Deinococcales bacterium
TTCATCATTCCGCTGTTTATTGTGCAATTTATTTTTTCGGGGGGAATGCCCACCGCCATCGACAGTACTGCAGGTGAAAAGGAACGCGGAACCCTCGAGGTGCTGCTGGTTTCCCCAGTTCGTCGGCTCGAGGTGGTGCTGGGGAAATTCTTAGCCGTAACCATTTTTGCTTTGCTGACCGCACTTTTTAGCATGATCGGGCTGCTGCTCTCGAGCGTTTTGGCGGGGGTGATTCTCCCTCGAGTGTTGGGCAGTGGTGGAGGTGAGGGTTCGGCAATGGCTCAGGCTTTTGGGGGAAACCTCACTCTGGATGTTGCCACTTTTTTCACCTTGCTGACGGTTGCGCTCAGTGTGGCATTGGTGGCAAGTGTGCTGATGGTTTCAATCTCGGTCTTTGCCCGCTCCTACAAAGAAGCCCAAGGCTACCTTGCACCGCTGCTGATCGTGGTTTCGCTGACTGCGGTCATGCTTCAGTTTGCAGATTTTCTCACGGCTGGGCCTGCTCTTTATGCCATCCCAATTTTGGGTTCGGAGCTGGCAATTTTGGATGTGGTTAAAGGTAAGCTCGAGCTAGGAAACATTGCACTTTGTGTACTCAGTAATGTTTTGGCATCTGGAGTGTTTTTGGCTTGGGCTTTGAATTCTTTTAAACGCGAATCGGTGATTTTTAGAAGTTGAGCGCGTTCACTTTACTCGTGGGCAGCGGAACACCGTTGCCTTTTTTTAGTTCACTCGAGCAAACACACAACGATCCAGCCACAGGCTTGAGTCTCGAACATCTTGCAGGCTTTTTTCCAAAATCCCCTCGAGCAAAAATCCACTTTTTTTGGCAAGCCTTATTGCTGCACTATTCCTTTTGTCACACAGCATGAAGACCCGTTTAGCCTCGAGAGTTTCAAAAGCCAAATCACACAGCGAATTCACCGCTTCAGTCATCAAGCCTTTTTGGGTATACCTCGAGTCCACCCAGCCGCGCAACTCAAATGATCTGGCTTGCCAATCGATCACACTAAAGCCAATTTCGCCCACAAAAACACCACCCTCGAGCGAAAAAAGATGGTAAATTACTGCTGTGTGTGCCGCAATTCGCTCTATTTCGCTGTGGCACTCGAGTTCACATTCGGCTTGTGAAGGTGGGTTTTGCGCCCAATCCATCCACGGTTTCAGCTCGAGCAGTGATGCTTGAATAGAGTCGAACATGGCCTTGCCATGAGCTACCAGCGGGAGCCTTAAAACCAGATTTTGGGAATAGAGTTCTGAGGGTAGCTCGAGCAAATGTGGATTTTTCATTTTGGCACTCGAGCGTACACACATTCATCGGCGGGGAAACCATTGGTATTGGCAATATTATTTTTTAGAATCCCCTCGAGGGTAAAACCACTTCTTTCTGCAACTTTACGACTTCGGGTATTCCTCGAGTCACAGCGGATTTCCACTCTTTTCGCCTTTAGGGTTTCAAAGGCAAATTGAGTGATGGTATGTACCGCCTCGGTCATAAAACCTTTGCCTGCCTGCCTCGAGTCTAGCCAATAGCTGATTTCAAACTTGGCGAGTTCCCAATTGAGCCGCCGAAACCCAATTTCACCAACAAACTGTTCCAAAGACTGTTCCGAAGCCTGTATAGGCGTGGATTTTGCGCTCGAGCGGGAAAAAATTTGAAAGGTGATGCGTTCGCGCAAAATATAGGCGGCAAAGTCGCGGCGCAGATCAATTTCACAAATTTCCGCGCTGATGGGAACGTGAACAAAACTCATAAAAGGTCGCAACTCGTCTAGTGAGGCTTCAATGGCCTCAAAGATGATTGGCCCTCGACCCGCTCGAGGCATTTTTAAAACCAACCGTTCAGAAAAAAGTTCTTCGGGGATCTCGAGGAGGATTGGATTGGGCAGTGGATTGGACATGGCTCGAGTGTAGCGATTTTTTCGGCTCGAGATACGCAGCTAAACGAAAACCGAATCACGAAAAACATCTCAACATGAGGACATTTTTCCATCCCGCCCTAACTCGAGGGGCGTACACTGGAGATATGTTGTCACGCCCTGGTTCCGTTAAATCTGAAAAATCTGAAAAACGTCGCATGGACATCAAGCGCGACCTCGAGAGCTTGAGAAAATTATTTCGTTTTGTGCGGCCCTACCGAACTGCCCTGATTCTTTCGGTGATCACTGCGGGTGTCTCGAGCGGCTTAACGTTGGTGTTCCCACAGGTGATTGGTCAATTGATTAACGGTAGTTTGCTCAAAACCAAAGACACTGCTCCACTCGATCAAGCGGCGCTGCTATTGTTCGGGGTTTTTGCAGTGCAGGCGGTGTTTAACTTTTTTAGAACGTTGCTTTCGGCACGGGCAGGGGAGGGGGTGGTTGCCGATTTGCGCTCGGCGCTGTTTGCACACATTATGCATTTGCCGTTGCGCTTTTTCGAGAACCGCCGCACAGGAGAAATCACCTCGAGGCTGACCAGCGATGTCACCGTGGTGCAGGGCTTGGTTTCGGCGGATTTGAACCAGTTGATCACCCAGGTTTTTATTCTGCTCGGCGGGGTCATTTTGCTGTTTGTGCAGAATTCCCAGCTTACTTTGGTGATGCTTTCGGTAGTGCCTTTGGTGGTGCTGGGCGGCGCTTTTTTCGGACGTGGCTTGCGGAAACTCTCCACCGATTTTCAAGACAAACTGGCAGATGCCAACGCCGCCGCCGAGGAAGCCATCTCAGGAATCCGTGTGGTGCAGTCGTTCACCGCCGAACCCCTCGAGGCGGCGCGGTATAACAAAGCCATGAAAGCCAGTTTTGATGCCGCCATGCAACGGGCCAGAGTGCGTTCGTGGTTTGTCAGCATCCTCATTTTGGCGACCTTTGGCAGCCTGAGTTTGGTGCTGTGGTACGGCGGGCGGCAAGTGATTGCTGGCACGCTCAGCGCGGGGGCATTGGTCAACTTTTTGATTACCACCCTGATGATTGCGGGGGCCATCGGTGCTTTGGCGGGTTTAGTCTCGAGGTTTACCGAGGCGGCGGGAGCCACCGAGCGGATTTTTGATTTGCTCAATGAAAAAAGCGAACTCGAGGTGGAAAATCCCGCGTCCATGCCCCAAATTAAAGGATCATTACGCCTCGAGCATGTTTCTTTTAGTTACGGAGACCGTGGCGAAGGCCAGATTCTCTCTGATATTTCTTTGCAGGCTAACCCAGGCGAAGTGATCGCTTTGGTCGGCCCCAGTGGTGCGGGAAAAAGTACCCTGATCTCACTGATTCCCCGCTTTTTTGACCCCTCGAGCGGACGGATTTTGCTGGAAGGCCAAGATGTCCGCACCCTCGAGCTGTCCGAGCTGCGTAAAAATATTGGGATTGTGCCGCAAGAAACCCAACTCTTTAGTGGAACCATTGCCGACAACATTCGCTATGGCCTGCCCGAAACCAGCGACGCTGAGGTGATCGAGGCTGCCAAAGCCGCCAACGCGCACACCTTTATTTCTGAATTCCCCGAAGGCTACGCTACTTTGGTGGGTGAGCGCGGTCTGAAACTTTCGGGGGGGCAACGCCAACGGGTCGCCATCGCACGAGCGCTATTGAAAAATCCCAAAATCCTAATTTTGGACGAAGCCACCAGCAGCTTAGACAACGAATCCGAAGCCTTGGTGCAAGAAGCCCTCGAGCTGTTGATGGTGGGTCGTACCACTTTGGTGATTGCCCACCGTTTATCCACGGTGCGCGGCGCAGACCGTATTGTGGTTTTGGATGCGGGGCGCATTGTGGAACAAGGAACCCACGAGGCTTTGCTGGCCCAAAATGGTTTGTACAAAGAGCTGTACGAATTACAATTTCGCAACAGTAAGCAAGTTAGCCGCTAAAATCTGCTAGTTTTATTGTCAATTTAGGTATCAATTTAGAATTGATAAGTATTTCTACAATAATTGCGTGCGAAAGTCAACGTTGGGACGGATTTTTAACCCGCCCCTACATGGGTAGTCTATGAATCCGCTTGATTCAGAATACAGGTAAATATTTTCAAAAATTGATGTACAGTAAAGCTAATGTCTCCAATTCTTTTAACCTTTCAAGCTGTAATCAACCGATTGGCAACTGCCGATTGGAACCGTTCAACCCTCAGTGAAGCTGCAGTGCGCCAAGTCATGGTTTTGCCACTTTTGCAAGTCGCTGGTTTTGACATTTGGAATCCACTCGAGGTGCAACCCGAGGAAACCAATGCCGCAGGGAATCGCCCCGATTTGATCGTGCGTTGTGGAGATACTGCCGAAATGGGTTTTATCCTCGAGATTAAAAGGCGTTCTGTTAGTTTGGACGAAGGCACGTTGGGTCAAGCCTTGGCTTATGCGGGACATATCGGTTTGCGCTGGGTTTGGCTGACCAATGGTCAAACGTGGCTCTTGGCAGACGAGAAACGCAGTGGAGCCTATAAAGAGCGCGAAGTGCTGAGGCTCGAGCTAAATGCACCTCACTTTGCTGAAGATTTAAGGGTTTTGCTCGAGCGTTCGATTTGGGCGAACGGACAAGCGGAAACCGCACTTGATCAGCTCAAAGCGGTTCAACAGCGCCGGGTTTTGTCGGATCGAGTTGAGACTTTTCGCAAGTCTAAAGGCTTGTCCACTTTTGAATTGGCCCTCGAGTGGATGCAGGACAAACAATTGCTCAGCGAAGCGGAAGTGAAATTGCTTGCCTCGAGTGCCGAAATGGTTATAACGGAACCTGAATTTGAACCTGTACTTTCAAATGAAACTGAACTCAAACCTGAACCTGTCTCACACAAAGGTTTTCCCCTCGAGATGACTTTTTCAAACAGAGGCGGGCAGGGTCGCGCCTTGGTTTTTGAGGATGGCTCTTTGGAGATTCAAGTGGGTTCGATCACTGCTAAAAATAGCGTGCCTTCTTTTCCAAAGTGGCATGTTCAGTTAGAAAAACTCGAGCGTGAAGGGATTGTGACCAAGCTCGAGGGGGGTTCGTACCGTTTTGTCAAAGCCAAACGTTTCAATAAACCTTCAACCCCAGCGGAAATTGTGTCGGGTACATCCACTAATGGCCGGTATGCTTGGAAGACGCTCGAGGGTAAAGCCTATAGGTTGATTTTTCCGAAATAAGTGGACTTATCTGAATTTTTTAAAGTCTCCCATGTCCAATAGGACGTTCTTTGCTACACTACCCTCGAGTGATCATTGAGCAATCTATTTTCTCTCATTTTCCCCCACGTTTTAGGAGATTCCATGAAAAATCCGTCCAAAACCCGCTCGAGCGCTGTTATTCTTTGTGCATTGGTGTTGTCTGCCTGTAGTAATTCTGCTGTGACTCCTCCAATTATCGAACCCCCTGTTAAAGTGCTGCCTAGCTTTGAACCCACCTCGAGTTGTGTATTTGCTACGCCTATCAGCAATATTCAACCTAGTGTACGTTGTGGTTTCGTGAGTGTTACCCAAAATCATTCCAAGACCATTGCCAAGAGCTTAAAGTTGCCTGTGGCAGTTTTTAAAAGCAGCATCAAGCCAAACAGTAAAGAAGCTACCATTATGTTTGCGGGTGGCCCTGGTGGATCTTCGCAATATTTGTTCTCGCAAATCGAGCGCAGTTATTATGATCAACTGATGGCTTTGGGTGATGTGATCGTATTTGATCAACGTGGAGCGGGAAAATCCCAACCTGTCCTCGAGTGTGAAACGGAGCAACGTGCAGCCGCAGCAGCCGACACCGACGCTGCTTTTCTCGAGGCAGACCGTTTGTGTGCCAAACGTTGGCGAGACGCAGGTTACGACCTCTCGAGCTTTAATACTCGAGAAAATGCCGCAGATGTGCGCGATATTGCGACCACTTTGGGGTATACCAAGCTCAATTTGTATGGAATTTCATATGGTACCTTGCTGGCTCAACGGGTGATGCTGGATTATCCCGATTTGGTTAAAAGTGTAGTTTTGGATGGCACGGTTAGCCCTGCATCCAACTTTCTTTATACCAATGGATTTGAAGATAGCTTGAACGCTATTATCAGTGGTTGTGCCTCGAGTGTGGCTTGCAATACTGCATACCCTAATCTCGTTTCCAAATTCAATAGTGCATTCGATAAACTCAATAAAGACCAACCCGTGGTTAATGCCATTCACCTGATAGATAAAACACCCATCCTCGATAAAGCTGGAAATCCAGCAAAAATTCAATTGGATGGTTATACTTTTGCAAATCAAGTTTTCAACTTGTTGTACGACGATTCATTTTTACCCTATATGCCTGCGTTTATCGAGGGTGTAAGTAAAGGAAATTACACTGCTTTGGCATCTTTTTCCTATAGTGATGCCGAAGATAACTTTTCGTTCCCAACTGCGATGTATGAATCTGTTGTGTGCCATGATTATATCCCTTACGGAACCTATACGGGAACGGGTACCGATTATCGTAAGCAGCGCTGCCAGATTTGGAATGTAGGTCAGGAAGACCGCAGCTCGGTGAGTTTAGTCAATAGTGCCAAGCCCACGCTACTGCTTTCGGGTAAATTTGATCCGATTACCCCGCCTAAATATGCACAGCAAGTTAAAGCAAATTTGAGCAATTCTACCTTGGTTAGCTTCGCGGCAGGAAGCCACGGTGCAGTTTATGCCGATAAGCAAGAGAATAACGCTCGAGTTGCCAATTGTGGGGCAAATTTGATGTTGCAGTTTTTTGGAAATGCCACTTTGCAAACCAGTTGTGCCATAACCCCCATCCAATTTAAAGTTCTAACCACCGATATTTTGGGATCTTTGAGCCTTAAAGATCCCTTCGCGGATTACGCCCACGCTCGAGACTTTGCTAACCGTCCCCAAGTTCCACCCTTAACTCGAGGGGAAATCGAAAACGCGCTCGAGGGAATTCGTCAGCATTGAACATATAAAAGAACCAAAAAAGGCGCATTCGATTGCGCCTTTTTTGGTTGGAAATCGGTTTAGAGAACGTGTCTGACAATAAGTAGATAATCAGGCTACCTAAAAAATGGTTTATTCGTCTGAAACATGATATTTGTAATCACGTTCTTAACGGAAAACGAAAAACGGATAACGAACAACTGTCTTAGCTCTGGTTTTGTTCGGTATCTTGCTCGAGGGCCGCAATCACTTCACGCGCCGCCCGATCCGCAGACTCGAGCGCACCTTCGATGTAGCCTTCGTAATATTGGGCGGTTTCGGTTCCTGCAAAATGAATTCGCCCGATGGGTTCGTCAATTTCTTCGTAACCTGCGGTCATCACCCCTGGGGGCGCGTAACAGTTGTAGCCGCCGCCAATGTAGGGTTCGGTCAGCCAGTCGTGGTCGAAATAACGGCGAGGGTACAGCGCTTCGCGCCCGAACACTCGAGATAAGCCCTCGAGGACGGCTTTTTTGCGGGCCTCGAAGGTTTGGTCGCTCCAATATACCGCGTCGCTACCGCCGATAAAGGCCACCAGTGCGGGGTGTTTTTCGTCGTGTGAACTCGAGTCTAGGGTGTGGTCGAAAATCAAATCGTCGGGGTCTACCGGTTCTACGGGGCGGCCCCGCCAAAACGGTTGGTCGTAGATGGCAAAGCATTTGATCACCGAACCCATCTCGAGGCGCTGTATCAACCACATGCGGCGGCGCGGTAACACGGGGCTGAAGTCGATCCTTTGGGCTTGGTTGGGCGGAACTGCCACCACCACCCGCTGGGCCGTGACCACCATGCCCTCGGCAACCACTTTGATGCCCGTGGCGCTGTGAAAAATGTCATAAACTTGGCAGCCCAAGCGGATGCTGTCGCCTAGCTCGAGAACCATCCGTTCCACCAAAGTTTGAAAGCCCTCCACTACGCGGTGGGTGTGCGAGCCACCTTCGGAACTGAACATCGCCTCGAGGCCGCCACAGGTTTTTAGGCCGTGCAAAAAATGCAACATCGAGACATCTTTGGGTTCGATGGTGTATTCGGTACGCACAATTTGGTCGAAGACATGTTGCAAATATTCACTGCTGAGGTTGCGGCGTTTCCATTCTTCCACACTGATCGAATCCAGTTTGCTGGCTCCAGGGGTGAGACTGGGGTTCAGTTCGTTGACCTGATCCGCCAGCACCCCCAGTTTGGCTTGAAACCACTCCCACTCGGTGCGGGTCAGGCGGTCCATGCTCTCGAGGCGGTGGGCTGTCATATCCATGCGCCCAGAGTCCACTTGATTAAAAATGGTCAGGCCAAATTCGGTGATCAGCGCGTTGATGCGCGGCATTTGGTCGGGTGGCCCAATCCACTGACCGCCCAAATCGAAACAGGTTCCGTCGGGCAGACGGTGGGTACGCAAACGCCCGCCGACCCGCGTGTCCGCCTCGAGCAGCAGCACGGTTTTGCCCGCTTTGATCATTTGGCGGGCCACCTCTACCCCTGCAATTCCCGCGCCAATCACCACCACATCGGCGGTGCAGATTTCGTTTTTTCGGTGTTCGTCGATCTGTGTGGTATTCGGTGTGTTTGTATTCGGTGTGTTTTTGTTAGGCTCGTCCATTTGTTTTTCGTACATGTTCCTTAGAGTAGGCTATTTTCGTGAAATCCTCCGCTATTCCCCTCGAGTTAAGCCAAATCCCCTTATCTGTAGCCCAAACTTTATTGCTCGAGCCATTAAAACAGCATAATCAGGTCACTTTTCGGGTGCTTAACCCCACCACTGCCCCAGATCTTTTTGCGGGTGAAACCCTCGAGCGGGCAGGGGAGACCTACTTTCACCGTCCGTTACGGGTCTGGCTGGATTTGGCAGAGCTATTAAGATGTGAACTCGAGCTAATGGCCCTCGAGACTGATTTTTTGACCTTGCGGTTTAGCCAAAATATTCCAACAGAACGCGATAAAACCAGTTCCAGCAACCCCGAAAAATACGGCGCACACACCTCATTTCAAAGAATCAAAAAGCTCGAGGAACCCTATTTTTTAAACGATGCTGTCCGCGCCCTCAAGTGGCTCGAGTTACCGCCCACCGCTCGAGTGCTGGATTTGGGGGTGGGCAGCGCCGAAGAACTGCATTTGCTCGAGTTGGCCTATCCACAGCACACTTTTGAAGTGCTGGGGGTGGATCACAGCGTATCCGCGCTCGAGTTAGCAAAACAGCGTTTCCCGCAACACAGCTTTAAAGTCGCGGACATCAACAATTTACCCGCAGATTTAGGACAATTCGATTTGATTATCAGCATCGGCACATTCCAAAGCGCCAACATCGACCTCGAGCCACTATTTAGAAGGCTGTTGGGACATCTCACCTCGAGCGGACGCTGGTTATTGGCTTTTCCCAACAGCCGTTATATCGGCTCCAAACTAACTTACGGCGCACGGCGTTTAAATTACAGTCATCCCGAATTGTCTTTGTTGTTCAAGGATGTGAATTTCTTCAAGCGGTATTTTCAAAAGCACCGCTACGAGGTGCAAATTACAGGTAAATATTATATTTGGATTGCCGCAAAGGGGATAAAATAGCGCCATGAAAGATTTTCCTACAGACCTCCACCTGCTTTCCGCCGTCCAATTGGTGCAACACCTCGAGCGTAAAACCCTGACCTCGGTGCAGATCACCCAGTATTTCCTCGAGCGGATTGCACGCTACAACCCCACACTGAAAGCGGTGCTGGCCCTTGTGCCAGACGCACTCGAGCAGGCTAAACGCTGTGACCTCGAGCGGGTGGCGGGGCAGGTTCGCAGTGCTTTGCACGGAATTCCTGTGCTGATCAAAGACAACATCGACCTGTTGGGGATGCCCACCACCGCAGGCTCGAGGGTACTGGAAGGGAATTTTCCCGCTCGAGACGCTTTTTTGATTGAGCGTTTGCGCGAGGCGGGCCTGATTCTGTTGGGCAAAACCAACCTGACCGAGTTTGCCAATTTTGTGACCCTCGAGATGCCCAATGGCTACAGCTCCCAAGGTGGGCAAGTGCAAAACCCGCACGGGAAAGGGCTGGATGTGGGCGGCTCGAGCAGTGGTAGCGCGGCGGCGATTGCGGCAGGGTTTGCGCCGCTGGCGGTAGGAACCGAGACTTCGGGCAGTATTTTGCACCCTGCCAACCAAAATGGCATCGTTGGCATCAAACCCACCGTGGGCGCGGTCTCGAGGCGAGGGATTGTGCCGATTTCGGGCAGCCAAGACACCGCTGGCCCCCTAGCAAGTACCGTGCAAGATTGTGCTTTGCTGCTCGAGGTGCTAAGCGCCTCAGACCCAGAGGATGCCAGCACCTCGAGCCTACCCCCTTTGTTCAAACCCACACCCCAAACCCACACCACCCTCGAGGGAATCCGTTTGGGTGTGCCTCGAGCGGGATTTTGGGACACGTTTAACCCCGTTCAGCTCGAGCATTTTGAAACCCAACTGGAGAATCTAAAAACTTTGGGCGCAACCCTGCAAGACCCGCTGGATTTCCCCGATGCCCCCGCCCTCGAGCGGCTGGGTTTTGATGTGCTGATCTACGAATTCAAACCCGCCCTCGAGCAGTATTTGGCGAATTCCTTACCCGAAATCCCCAAAACCTTGCAGGCCATCCTTGAGCGATACCAAAACGACCTCGAGCTGTGCTATCCGTATGGCACGGTACTTTTGCAGGCATCCCAAGCAACCAAAGGCGACCTTTCCGAAAAAGCCTACCTGCACGCCCGATCTATGGATTTGAAGGTGGCCCAGGGTGGCCTCGAGGGGCTGCTGGAAAGGTGTGACGCGCTGATCTTCCCCAGTTTTTTGGGTTACGGGGTGGCTGCCAAAGCAGGTTTCCCCAGTGTCACCGTTCCCACGGGCAAGCTCGAGGGCAAAATGGAAGGAATCATGTTCACAGGATTGGCTTTTTCCGAAGCCCTGTTGGTCGGAATTGCCCACGCGTTTGAGCAAAAAACACAATCCCTCGAGCGACCTGATTTGACGATTTGACTGGCTTGGCTCGAGGGGGAGGGTTAGCGCATTTTCCAGAATAGTGATCGTATAAATCGCTCAACTCAAAAAATGATTTATCCGTCTGAAACATAATTTTTGTGATCGTATTCTTGACGGAAAACGGAAAACGGATTACGGACAACTGTTCTAAAACCCATCCATCAATTGATCAAACTCGAGGCGCTGATCATTGCTCATTGGGCGCATGAATTCGTATTCGGACAGGGCCAAATTCCACTTTTCCGAAATGGCATTCAACTGGCTGTACCGCGCTTGCTGCACAATGCTTAAAATCTCGAGGCACAGCGGCTCGAGCTGGCTTCTTAGCCATTCGTGGGCCTGCTGCTCGAGGAATTGCCGTTCGCTTTCGGGGGGTAAAGGGGCATTGCCCCGAAAAAAGGCCAAAACGCGGTTTGCCAAATGGTAGGCCGCCATCACCCCAGGCGGATGCGGTTGTAAGGCCGCTCGAGCCTCCACCGATTCACGTTTGACCAACCAGCTTCGCCCCTGCTTAATCCCCTCGAGCTTGTGGTGGCGCAACAATTTGACCACCCGCTCTTCGCTTACCGCCAGCATTTCGGCGGCTTCTTTGGGAGTCAGCAAATCCAACAGCGCCATCACTGCGCCCCACCCACACGATCCACACGGTGTCCTGCGGCTTTCAGCGCCGCCAAAGCAGGCTCGAGGTTGGCTTCTTTGACCAAGACATAATCGGTATCGAAGGTGGAAAAGGTAAAAATCCCAATTTTGGCCTCTGCCAGTGGCTCCAGTACCGAACTGAGAATTCCCGTTTGCCCAAAATCAAACGGCCCCTCGAGCATAAAGCCTTTCCAGCTTCCCTCAAAACGGACGTAGGGCGGAACCAATTGCTCCACACAAACGATGGAAAGCTCGTGATAGGTGCGGGTGATGTTGAAAAAAATACCTTCCAAAGCCCACTGCGGTACATTTTGGTCGGCGGGAAAGCGGCACACCGCAAAAGTCGGCTCGAGCGGATGTAAATTCAGTGAAATCATAGGTGCAGTATAGGGGTTAGGGCATTGTCTGTTGCCTGTTTTCTGCTTTTTGCGTTGGTGATTCGTTGTTGGTTATGCGTTGTCCGTCAAAGATGAAAACCCTCGAGGAGATTGTACTTATTTCCCTCGAGGTCACGGTTTAATTTAGAGCACATACTTTTTAGGATGCTTGAAAGGCCACTTTCCCATTCACCACAGTCAAAATCGGATTCCCTTGCAACTCCAACCCCGCCCACGGTGAAAACTTGGCTTTGCTTTTAAACTCGAGCGGATTCACCACCCGCACTCCCTCGAGGTCGATCACCACCACATCGGCAACCGCACCCACCTCGAGCGTAGGAATTTCCCAGCCCATCACCTTGGCGGGGGCCACAGTCAACAATTCGATCAGGCGCTCAACCGAAATGACCGCACGTTTGACCACCAATTCACTGTACAGCAGCGCAAAAGCTACCTCAATATTTCCAATGCCAAATGGAGCCTCGAGCAAATCTTTTTCTTTTTCCGCTCGAGTGTGTGGGGCGTGGTCGGTGGCGAGACAGTCCACCGTGCCGTCTGCCACACCTAAAATCAGTGCCTCGAGGTCGCTTTCAGTTCGCAGGGGCGGAGCCACTTTGTAAATCGGGTCGAATGAGCGCAAAGACTCGTCGGTCAGGGTCAGGTGATGGGGGCAAACTTCGCAGGTCACAGGAACCCCCCGTTTTTTGGCTTGGCGCACCAACTCGAGCGCGGCCCCCGTGGAAAGGTGTTGAATATGTAGTCTCGAGCCTGTCAGCGCGGAAATCTCGATGTCCCGCGCTACCCGTGCGGATTCGGCGGCCCAAGGGTTGCCAGGCACGCCCAATTCCTCCGAAACCGTGCCTTCGTTCATGATGCCATCTTTTCGCAAGGTGGCATCCTCGGCATGAACACTGACCATCAAACCCAGGCTCGAGGCGTATTCCATGCCACGGCGCAGCAAATGTGCGTCTTCGTTAGTGCGCCCATCGTCGGTAAACATCACCGCGCCCGCTGCTTTCAGGGCGGCAAGGTCGGCAAGTTGTTCACCTTTTTGCCCCCTCGAGAGTGCCGCGCTGGGTTTCAACCGCGCAAAACC
>JANYFS010000480.1 GCA_025359705.1 Deinococcales bacterium
CTCGGAGGTACTAAAAGCCGTCATGCTCAAGTCCGCACAGTCTTGGCTCGAAGATGCCTACGAGCAGGGGGAAATCACCCAACTCGAGCAGATTCAGGCTTTGGGGGATGTCTGTAAAGCCTTTCCCGGTCTTCAGATTTCAGGCACTGCGGAAGTCCAGAAAGCCTTTGCTCTGGGAGTGGTTTCTACAGATCGCAGTGAGGCCACTGATGGCTACGCCTCGAGCGCTGAGAACCTGCACGAGAAACGCAGGAAGGCGGTTGTGCGGGGAATGTCTCAGGACTTTCTGGCGGACACCCTAGGAGGCCACACCGCGCTTTCTAAGGGCTTTGCTCCCTCAGAGGATGGCCCCAATGTGGACATTGCCTGGATGTTGATGGAAACTTACGGCTGCGACGAAGACGACGGCCTCGAGGCCGCTGATCTGGTGATCAAGTCCATCATTGGGCAGGGCTAAGATGCTGACTGACCGTGAGGTAGCGCTGCTCTACCCCCTGCGAAAACGAAGTGATCTCCCTGCTCCCGAAAAACGGGAGATTGAGAACGCGTGGTCAAATCACTGGATTGACCCTGCTCAGGTGCAGTCCATGACCCCCTACTTGCCCCAAGGCCCAACCGAAGCCAGCGACGCACTCATGCTGATCGGCAAGGCCATTCAGGGTCAAAACCGCATGGGTCTGCAAGAGAAGGGAACCACCCGCTCGGCACTCTATAACGATCCCCTCCAGCGGATCAGTGCGGTTCCCGGCACATTGGCAAAGTTGAACCGGGCCAACGCCAACATCCTGCGGGAAGTCGCCACCCAGAACCCGATCATTGTCTCGATCCTGAATATGCTCAAGAGTCGTCTGGGGCGCTATTGCAGACCTGTTAGGGACGGCCTCGAGGCCATGCTTAAAGGGGTGGAGGGTTTTGATGTCTGGCCCCGAGGTCGCAACCGCTGGGATGAGCTATCCGTAAAGGAAGAGGCCACCCGCGAGGAGATCATCAATTTTCTGCTCAACTCGGGTGATCTGGGACGTTTGGAAGGTCAGGGAATAGCCAACCGTGAAACCCTGCGCCGCGAACCCCTCAAACGTATGGCCCACATGTATGTTGAGGAGCGCTACATCCTCGATGCCTACGCGCTCGAGATCGAGTACACCCGCAATCGAAGCAAGCTCTCTGGCCTCTATCTGGTGGACGGCGCAACCATTCTCCGCACCGATTCGCGGGAGTGGCCTTACGGACGCGCACCTTTTAGTGCCGATAACCCAGATGCAGCCTTTGTGCAGGTCTTCAACAATCAGGTGGTCGCCACCTTTGGCAGTGATGACATGATGTACGAGTATGCCAATCCCCGTGCGGCACTGGGCTATCAGGGGTATGGCTTCTCCGAGACCGAGATGACTCTGCGCCTGACCACGGGCATCCTCAACGTGATGACCACCAACAATGCTATGTTTGACCGCTCGGCAATTCCACCTGGAATCCTAGCTCTGACCGGGAACATCAACACCAAGAATCTGGTGGAGTTTCAACAGGAATGGGATGCCTACCGTACTGGAGCAGGAAGTCAGTACGGCCTCCCTGTGGTCAACCTACGAGACCCACAATCAAAAATTTCCTTTGTACAGACCTCGGGGATGCCTTCCGATATGACCAATTCCACCTACATCTCCTTTTTGGCGGCGGTGACTTGTGCTACCTTCGGGGTAGATGTAACCGAAATCAACTCGAGTCCCTTTGGGGGGAACAACAGCGCTCTGAACTCGGGCAAAGATACCCAAACCCGCCTTGACGAAGGGAAGAACAAAACCGTACCACCGATGGTAGAGGGCTTTTTTGCTCCCTATCAGGAATTGGTCAAGATGAACTGGCCCGGCTGGGAAGTGACCCCAGTGGGACTACGCCGCGAGGACACCGAGAAGCTGACCCAGATCTTCTTGGCCAGCGCCACCGTGGATGAGGTCAGACAGGTTAAATTGGGAATGCCAAAACTCGGTGGAGTGATCGGCGCGGCCCTGCACTCCAACAGTGCAATCAGTCAGATGATGATCGCCAGCATGGGTCACGGTAATATCGATGCCAATGGAAACGGTGTTCCAGATGGTCAGGAGCAAGGCAAGGATAAGGATAAAACTAAAGAGAAGGGCCACCTCAAGACCGATCCTTTGGTGGATAGCGCTACACCCAAGAAATAGTTATGCAAGGGTCTGAACGAGTTTGACTCTACGGAGTCAACTTTGGAGCAACATAATGTCAAACAGATTGCGTTCGATCCGCCTAGCAAGAGGAATGTCTTTAGACCAATTGGTAAAGGCCAGTGGGCGCATTGTCTCTAAAGCCATGCTTTCTAAATACGAAAATGAGCTAACCAAACTCCCCCCTCGAGTGGCAGTTGTTTTGGCTGAGGTATGAGAGGTGAAGGCTTCTACGCTGATTAGTCCAAGTAGATACACTTTTAAATTTGGGGAATTCGCATCTAAGCCTGCCGAATAGAACCCTCTGTGTTTTAGTCCACACTACATTTTATCAACGTTTCATTGATCGCTCGAGTGGCACTTTCCATAGTCTGCTCGAGCATTTTTAATGCCACGACATCCCGACGCTCTTTCGCAATTTGAGTGGCGGTCTTGAGGAGTTCCAGGCTCTCAGCGAGGGTTCCGATGGTTTGGAGTACCTCGGCCATTCTCTTAAGGTCTTTCTCGCCGAGGATGTAGTAGGTCTTGTGTTTAACCCGAACTGCACCTGCAAGGCCATCCTGAATCTGCTCGAGGTTTTCAGCATGTTTGCTTCGCAGCTCCTCAAAAGATCTCCATTGAGGGCCAATCTTAAGAAATCCCGTCGCTATCATTGTTTTTCCTCCAGTTTTAACCACTTTTTCGCCTTCCTTAGCTCAGTATTGTACGCTATCCTTGCTCATTCCTCCAGTTGTATAGACAAATTCCCGACAAAAGTTTGCCTAGAATGTACACTACCTACATCAAAACCAGAGGGGGAAGACAGATGGAGTACCGAATCAAGTTCAAAATTCCAAGCACGGACATCTCCGTTTTGCACAGACGGGTGGCCTACTACTTCCAGAATGATCTGGCGGTGCTGTGGTATTTCTACGGTGACACCGTGTGGGTCAGAAGCAACGTCGAACCCGTTAAAGAACTTTACCCTGAGACCAAGGAAGTTCTTGTCTCGAAAACATACAAGGGTGTGCGGGAAGGCGAGCTGTTTAACTTTCGGATCAAGACCAACACGGTCAAGCGAAACCATATGCACTTGACAGGGAAGAAGCGTGTAACACGGGAAATGACCAACGAAGAAGCTCTGGCGCATTTACACAAGAAGGCTGGGGAGAACGGATTCTCAGTAGAACATGCCAGCATTCTTGATCGGGGTACAGATGTCGGTAACAACCGAGGAAACAAGGTCTCCCTGTACTACACCGAGCTTGAGGGTGAACTCAAGGTGGAGGATCTGGATTTGTTCAACTACGCACTCCATGTCAGCATTGGACGCTCTGGTGTACACGGGATGGGCATGTTGAGGGTTGAACCGATTGAGCTGTTTGACCGTTCAGCTTGGATGCAAAGGGGGTAGGAGTGGACTACCGAGTTTGGATCAATTCTAATAAAAAAACCAAGAATGACACCCGAGATGTTGCTCGGTACTTGGAAGTGCTTTTCCCGAATGATGGCCACACACTCCTGTGGTATCTCGAGCCGCACGGTGAATACCTCTGCGTCCGCACTCACCGCTCAATGACCAGAGAGGGTTTTGGTTGGATCGAAAGATCCCGCGCGGAGGCGTGCGTACCAGCAGCAGTTCCAGCGGCGCGTTATTTCTTTAGGGTTCGGTTGAACACGGTCAAGATTAGTGGGGAAAACACCCCAGTAAAGATGACTGGGGTAGAGAGGATGGCATATCTCCATAGTTTGGGGGCAAGTAATGGCTTTGAAGTCGAAAGATCCCTCCTGTTGGGGACGGGGTTCTCCAGAGCGATTATCTCTAGTAAGGAATCCGCCCATTGGAACAGTGAATTCGAGGGCGTGCTGAGAGTGACAAAGACGATG
>JANYFS010000545.1 GCA_025359705.1 Deinococcales bacterium
AGTTTTGTGATCGTTCACAGGAATAATCTGAGTTTGGGATGGCTAAAGCGCGACAGGAAATCGTGAAAATGCTCGAGGGTGCTCGAGGGTGCTCGAGGGTGCTCGAGAGTCTCTAGCACCTCGGTGCGCTGCGAGACGTTATGCCAGATCATAGGATCGGTGACCAAGTGCATCAGACCAAGTGCATCAGACCAAGTGCATCTATTTGATTTGTTTGTGCTGATGGTGACGGTGGTTCTCGAGCAGTTTCTCTTTGCCCTCAAAATCACCCAATCTACACAATCTACAAAAGCGAAGTAGTGCTCAAGCCTGTTGTCAAGCGTGTTGGTGGAGCGTATACTGCGCCACACCTCACCTCGAGGTCGCCCAAGCAGCGCAGCAAAAAGTGGTAGTGATCAACGGTGGTCAGATTCAGGCAAAACATCCGACGGGGGTGGAGCGGTGCTTGCACGCACCACCAATTGTGGCTGAAAAATAAAGTGTCTGACCTGCTCGAGCGGCTGGGCGATGAGTCGCAACAGTTCCTCGAGGCTGCGGCGTCCCAGCAAGCCAAAATCCTGGGCCACCGTGGTGAGAGGTGGATCGTAAAAGGCCGTTTCTGGGGTGTTATCCACACCCATCACCGAGACCTGATGTGGAACCTGAAGCCCCGCTTGCCTCAGCGCCTTTATCACCCCGAGTGCCATCTGATCGTTGCTGGCAAACACCGCCGTGAAAGTCAGACCGTCCTCGAGCGCCCGCTGCGCGGCACGAAAGCCACTTTCAGCGCTCCAATCTCCTTCAAGCCGCGGCAAAACAGCCAGATTATGACGCTCGAGCGTTCTTACATAGCCCTGATAGCGCAGTTCGGCATCGCTCCACTCGCTGGGGCCGCTGACATGCAGGATCTGTTTGTGTCCTAGGTTGACTAAGTGTTCGGTTGCCAACACTCCACCTTCAAATTGGTCGATACTGACCGTAGGACCCTCCACATCGGCGGTAGCGTCGATCATGATGAAAGGAACCCGTGTTCCCAAGCGTTTAGCGATGTCGTGAGCGTCGTAAGGAGTGAGCAGCACGATGCCATCCACCCCAAACTGTTGTAGTCGCTCCACCGCTATAAGAATCTCGCGCTCTTTGAACTCGCTCGGGGTGCTCAGCAGCGTTTCATAGCCATGGCTGCGGGCACACCGTTCCACGTTCTGAACAACCTGAGAAGGTCCGTAATGAAAAGTGCCATACGCAATCAATCCGATGAGCTGTGAGCGCTTAGTGACCAGACCCTTGGCTAGGATGCTGGGGCGGTAGTTCAGCTCCTCAATGACCTGTAAAACCCGCGTTCGGGTATGGGCAGCTACGCTGGCGTGGTTATTGATGACTCGAGAGACCGTCTGATAGGAGACGCCTGAATGTCGGGCAACATCGTGAATAGTGACACTCTGACCGCTTGCTTTCGTTTCACTACCCCGCTTCAAAGTTGCTCTCCTGTTAAACCAGCCAGTTAAACCAGCCAAAACACGTCCCAGAAATTTCGGGAAAGTTGGTGGAAAAAGTGAAAAATATCTTCAGTGAACGTTAGCCTCTAAGGTGTACCCGCATACGTAAAAACAACCTCGTCAGATTTAAAGCAGATAAAATTTCAAGCTCAGGCTCGAGCAATGAACTGCTGTTTCAAAAAGTTCAAGGTTATTAAAGATTATTCATTGACGTTTTTGGACAACCAAGATAAATCTAAAGATCTCTATTTTATCTTCGTCGCAATTGAAAACAAAATAAGTAACCTTGGACAGCATTCTCAAACTGGTCCAAAGAAAAATACTTCCAGCTCGGAAGCACCGCCCCAGTATAGCTCAGATTGTATTGCCTTGTTTGTCTCAGTGGAGATGTTTAGCCAATCCCCCGTCTAGGACGTAATTCTAAGCGCTCCGTCGGTTGGATAGGTGTGGGCAGACTGAACCGATACCTCCCTTTTTTCTTCCTCGCCTAAACAACTTGCCACCCTGCCGCAGGGCCAAGCGTTGACAGCCCAGTTCGCTATGGCTAAGATGTGAACGTTCACAGTAACGTCCCACCTCAGCTCTGTTCTCGGTACTGGGGCGGTCTTGGCTTTTCCAGCGAGACACCTCAGTTCGGAGAAACACCTCCCTCACCCTTATTTTTCAACCTGCAGGAGTAGTCCCTATGCCCCATCAGTTCACCGTCGGTGTCGATTTTGGAAGTGAGTCTGGACGGGCGGTGGTCATTCGCGTTTCAGACGGAACGGTGCTCGGCGAAGCAGTCACCCCCTATACCCACGGGGTGATGGACCGCTCGATACCCAGCGGTACCCCCCTCGGACGCGAGTGGGCCCTACAACACCCCCAAGACTACTTAGACGTATTTCAGACAGCAGTGCCCGCCGCCCTGGCCGCCTCAGGCGTACACCCCGACCAAGTCATCGGCATAGGGGTGGATTTCACCGCCTGCACCATGTTGCCCACCACGCTCGAGGGAACGCCGCTGTGTTTGCTGCCACAGTACGCCAATCGTCCACACGCTTGGGTCAAA
>JANYFS010000575.1 GCA_025359705.1 Deinococcales bacterium
GGTTTGTGCAGGGACTTAGGAAGTGATCGAGGGTAAGAGAGTAAGAGAGTAAGAAAAAGAATATTAATCTTTTAATCTTTTATGTATGGGCGCATCATGATGGGCCTAGTGGGTCGAATTTAAATATATACTGCCCTCGAGCAATATAATCTTTTACGGAAAACGGATCACGGACAACGGATTACCCAAAACGAATAACGAATAACGAACAACCAAACATAAACGGATAACAAAAAACACATGACCGAACCTAGCAAACTCAAAAAAATTCTCACCCGCCGCCAACTGCTCGAGCATTGGTGGGTGATTCCTGTGGGGGCTACTGTGGCAACGGGGGGGTTTATGGCGTACTACGCGGCAAAAATCACCTTTTTCAAGCGCAAGCCAGGCAAACCGCAGTTTTTGCCACAAAAACCCCTCGAGCTGCCCAATTTTTCCAAACTTACCGAGGATTACGCCGCGCTCGAGTTTAGCTATACCCGCAACCAAGCCGATGTACCTTGTGTGCTGCTGCGCCTGCCCCAAGTCACTGCCAGCAGTGTCACCGTGGCAGGGGTGCATTACGCCGCATTCTCGAGGGTGTGTACCCATTTGGGCTGTGAGGTCAACCCGCTTCGCAATCTCGAGGCTGCCGCCCTGACCTTCAACCACCGCCCCGAACGTCCTGTATTGGGTTGCCCCTGCCATTTCAGCATGTTTGATCCGTTGCTCGAGGGGGAAAGTGTGTTTGGTAAGGCGCTGTACCCCCTGCCTCGAGTGCATTTGCAAGTGAAAGGCGGCAAGATTTTTGCGGTGGGCATCGAACCCATACCTACAGGTTAGCCCCACAGATTGGCTTTAAAGCGTTGACCAGAGCAATGAATCAGAGCAATGAATCAGAGCAATGAACAGATAAATCATTTGCAATCACACTCTTGACGGAAAACGGAAAACGGATGACGGACAACTGTTTTAGATCTTTCGCTCGAGGAATAAAAAGCGTTCCCGCCCCACCAAATCACAGACCACTTGGCTTTGCCAACCCCCCTCGAGGGCCAAAATTTCCAAAACCCGCACATTGCGCGGATCTAGCTCGAGGGCCAAGAACCCAGATGGCGTAAGGAAATCTCCCGCCTGCTCCAGCAAACGCCGTGCCAGCTCGAGGCCATCTGTGCCGCTATACAAAGCGCGGTCTGGTTCATGCTCGAGTTCTGGGGGGCGGTTTTGCCGATCTGCTAGCGGTAAATAGGGTGGGTTGCAAATAATGGCGCTGAATTTGCCCGTGATCTGATCCAGCAAATCACTTTTGCACCAATGCACCTCGAGATTAAGTTTCTGCGAATTGCGCCCCGCCAGCTCGAGCGCCAAATCATCCAGATCACTTCCCCACACCTCGAGGGCAGAGGATTCGCTTTTGAGGGCTAGAGCGATTGCGCCGCTGCCTGTGCAAAGGTCGAGGATTTTGGGGTTGTGGGTTGTGGGGGAGGTCTCGAGCCGTGCCAAACTCTCCCACACCAAAACCTCGGTCTCGGGCCGTGGAACCAGCACTCCCGCGCAAACCTCTAGCTCGAGGCCATAAAAATGGGCCACACCCATGATCAGTTGCAGGGGTTCCCCTGTTTTACGCCGCTCGAGGGCCAAATCCAAACGGGCTTGCTGATCTGGAGGTAACACAAAACCTGGCTCGAGTTGAAGCAGGCTGTAGGGTTTTTGGGTGATCCACTCGAGCAACATTCGGGCTTCGGCTTGCACTGAGACCAAATTCATTCGCTCGAGGGTCTGGTTTAGCTTTTGAATAGAGTTCTGCATCTTTCTGTAGCCCATAATAAGTCACATGATTATTTATGGACGCAATCCCGTTCTCGAGGCGCTCCGCAAAGGCGAAGTGACCGAACTTTTTGTTGCCAAGGGCATCGAAGACCGCTTTGCCGATCAGCTCGAGGACATGTTGGGACAAGGTAGCGAAGTGCGGGTGCGCTGGATTTCCCGCCCAGAGATGGACGAAAAAATCGGAACCAGTCAACACCAAGGGGTTCTGGCGGAAGTGGTCAACCTCGAGTGGGCTGAGGTCTCGGATATGTTTGATTTGGCAAGCTCGAGGGGGGAAGAGGTGCTGCTGGTGCTGCTGGACGGCATCACCGACCCGCGCAACTTTGGGGCGATCATCCGCAGTGCCGAAGTTTTAGGAGCGCACGGTGTGGTGGTGGAAGAGCGCCGCAGCGCCCCGCTGAGCGCCGTGGTTGCCAAAACCGCCGCAGGAGCCACCGCCTATTTGCCGGTGGCCCAAGTCAAAAATATGCCCCGTTTTATCGAGCAGATCAAAAAACAAGGGGTGTGGATTTATGGCGCGGCAGGCGAGGCCAAAGCCACTGCCAGCCAACTCGACTATGCTCGCCCACTGGCCTTGGTGATCGGCTCGGAGGGGGATGGTTTGCGCCGTTTGGTGCGCGAAGGCTGCGACGAACTGGTACGGATTCCACAAAAAGGCAAAGTGGATAGCCTAAATGCCTCGGTTGCCGCCAGTTTACTGATTTACCAAGCCATTTTGGGACGCGGTTGATCCAACCTCAGAGCAGATCATCGATCTCTTGCACCAGCCGTTTGGTATCTCGAGGAAAGCCCGTGTGTTTCCAAAAAAGGGTCGTTCTGTAGGGGAGCCACACGCTGCTCCCAAATGTGACTCGAGACTGATTGTTTGGACTCATAAAAGCGGTCTAATGAGATTCAGCAAACTGAACAAATCCCAACCCCAATGGTTTGGTATTCCGTCCACATTCCAGTAGAACTCCAAAATCTGCTCGAGCGCAGCAGCCGCTCAGATACCCCATCCCAGATACCCCCTCACCCCACAAGGAGTACATATGGATTTTGGCGTGTTTATCCCCATCGGCAACAACGGTTGGATTCTTTCGGCCTCGAGTCCACAGTACATGCCCAGCTTTGCACTGAACAAGGCTGTGGTGCAAAGAGCCGAACACTATGGTTTCGATTTTGCCCTGAGCATGGTCAAATTGCGGGGTTTTGGGGGCCATACCGAATTTTGGGACTACAACCTCGAGTCATTTACCCTGATGGCGGGCTTGGCGGCTGTGACCACCAAAATCCAACTGTATGCCTCGGTTGCCACCCTGACCGTTCACCCTGCCATCGCCGCACGCATGGCGGTAACGATTGATGATATTTCGGTCGGGCGTTTTGGGATCAATATTGTGTCTGGCTGGAACAAAAGTGAGTATGCCCAAATGGGGGTATGGCCCAGCGACGATTTTTATCAGCACCGCTACGAATATGCCTCCGAATATGTCACGGTGATGAAAGAGCTGTGGAACGATGGAGCCAGCAATTTTCAGGGCCAGTTTTTTCAGCTCGAGGATTGCCGTTTGCTGCCCAAGCCCAGCCGAAATATTCCCTTGGTTTGCGCGGGCCAGTCCCCCAGGGGCATGGAATTTTGCGCCAACTACGGCGACTACAACTTCATCATTGCGGATTTTGAAGGAACCAATCTGGCGGCGGCAAACCAGCAGCTCAAAACCGCCTCGAGCGCATCTGGGCGCACGGTTGGATCTTATGCGCTATACACCATCATTTTGGACGATACCGACGAACTGGCCCAAGCCAGAGAGCAAAAATACCGCCTTGGAGCCGACCTAGACGCGATTGCCTTTATGACAGGCCAAGCCAGCCTGGATACCGCAGGAACTACCGCCCAGGTGATTACCGCTTTGCAAGGCGTAACCTTTATGGGCATTGGTCTGATTGTGGGTTCGGCGCAAACTGTGGCCCAAGAGGTAGACCGCATTGCCAAGGTGGAAGGCACATCGGGAATGATGTTGACCTTCGATGACTTTTTGGAAGGGGTGGAACGCTTTGGGCGCGATGTGATGCCGCTGCTTGAGTGCCGAAAAAGCTAAACACCTCCCCATCACAACCTAATTCGCAACACCTCACCAAAGGGAGCATTCTCGAGGCTGTCCACCATCACCCACAACACGGGGAATTCGGGGGCGGTTTTGGGGAAGCTCCCTAAACCATCGGTAAAGTAGACCAAAGCATGTGGCACAATATTTTTCCGCTCGAGGAATTCAAAGGGCGGGATAAAAGACGTGCCGCGCCCGCCGCCCAACTGCTCGAGGTGTATTTCTCGCTCATCCAGCTCGAGGTAATAGGTCAGGGCTTCGTCGCAACCGATCAAATGCCCCTGCACCTGGTCGAAAGTTGCCAGAATATTCTGGGTTTCCGCCGCAAAATAATTCAGCATTTCCCCACTCACCGAGCCGCTGGTGTCCAAGCAAATCACCACCTCGAGCCGATTTCCGCCCACGTCGGGCAAAATAAATTCGGCTTCGCTAAAGCGCCTGTCGGGTTGCTGCCACAGGTAATCGGCGGGGGTGGGCTGGATAAAGTTGGCAAGGGCTTCTTGCCACGGAACCCGTTTTTGAATCATCTCCTCGAGCTGACGGCGCAACATTTCGGGAACATGGCCCCCATCCTGGGCAGCTTGGGCGGCTTTGCTGAGCATGGCCTTCCAAAACTCGCGGCCCGCTTCCTGCGCGGCACTGTCTTGACCCCAACGCGCCACCTGACGGGGCTGGTCGCTCGAGCGGTCTTCGGCATTCTGAGGCTGTAAATCCCCCTCGAGTCCCCCTTGATTATTTTCGGGATTGGGGTTGGAACTCCCGCCATTTTCCTGATCCTCTTCGTTCGAGTCGGAGTCATCGCTTTTGGCCCCGCCCGTATCGGGTTTCTCGAGGGATTCCCTCACCAGCAAAGCATAAATCGCATCGCTCGAGAGCAGTTCCCCTTTGGCTTTGGCAAAACGCTCGAGGTCAAGGGCCAGATGTGCCTCGGGGTCGCCTGTGATGCGAGCCAAGTTGGGTTGGGCCAGCCGCCCGTGGGGTCTTTTTCTTAACTCGAGGGCCAACACTCCATTCACCCAAAAATCGGTTGCCAGATTGTGCAACTGGGCATCTCTAGCCCCCATGCGGAAGCCATGCCCAAAGGCATTGTGCAGCGCCTCGTGGCAGAGCAGCCAGACCAGCTCTGGAATCTGGCAATTTTGCACAAAGTTTGCATTGTAGCCAATCCGCCGCCCATCGGCCCACAGTGTGCGGGTTTGGGCATCCTCCACAAACTCACAAGACAGCACCAGCATTCCAAAAAACGGGAATTCCCGCACCGCCTCGAGTTTGGCTCGAGAGAGCCTCTGTTGGGCTGAAGTTTGGGCGGGGGTTTGCAACATAGTAGGTCAATTATACCCGACCCCAAAACCCTACACTAATTCGGGATAAAGCTCGAGTGGTTGGATATTTAGCCTAAAAAGAGTTATTTTTTATGTCTAAAAACAACTAAAAAGATGTGTACATGTGCGGGATTTTATGAGCTTCTAGCAACTGTCCTGCAAGTAAAAATCGAAAAAAGAGTGTGTGGTAAAGATTTTAAAACTTGTAAGCTGGGCTATGTCGCCTCATGTGAATAGGCTGTTATAGTGACACAGTATTTCACTGCCTAAATGTTTGATAAACGAGACTTTGTACAATATCTTGTACTTCTCTCGAGCCAAGATGCTATATTTGGTACACAACTGCTCGAACTCGAGCCAGTACACAACCTAGCAGTACACAACCTAGCAGTACACACAGCCTAGCAACCCAAAGGGTCTTGTTGCCAAACATAGATCCTGTTCTTTTGCTGTGTCAAGGAGCTTTTTTCATGACGCAATCACTCACCAAAACCCTGCAAAACTTCGACGACAACGCCCTGCACATTGCCAAACGCCAGTACATGCAAGAAAGCGATGGTGACATCTCGGGGATGTTTTGGCGCATTGCCAACTGGGTTGCCGAAGCCGAAGAAGTCCAAGCGCGTTCGCACTGGGCGCAAAAGTATTTTGACCTGATGGCAGATAAAAAATTCTGCCCAGGTGGACGGGTTTTGGCAGGTGCGGGAACCCAACATGGCAATGTATTAAATTGCTTCGTACAAGGTGCTACAGATCACAATCCCTCGAGCTTTGAGGGCGTGATGGAAGTTGCCAAAAAACTGGCCCTAGTCACCAAAGTGGGCGGGGGCAACGGGGTAAATCTGGATGTCTACGTTGCCAGAGCCAGTGACAGCCGCCGTGATGTGGGGGTGCGCGGTTGGGTGTACATGAGTGCCAGCCACGCCGATGTGGGCGACTTTCTGCAAGGTTTGATGCGCCTGCCCACCCACCCCGACGGCGACAAACAAGCGGTCTCGATTCGCAATTGGACACGGGTAATTTACGGGCAACAGATCAACCCCGAAATGATTGTCCAAGCCCGCCAAAACGGTGTGATGATCGCCCGCAGCCTGCCCGAAGGTGTGTATGCCATCCCCGACGATATGGGCGGCATTGTGGACAGCGCCCGCTGGGTTTGCGAACAAGCCCTGATGGGCCTCGAGCCACGTATCGACCTTTCCAGCCTGCGCCCAGAGGGAATCCCGATCAAGGGTTCGGGCGGTACCTCGAGCGGCGCGGTTTCCTTTTTGGTGGAGCTGTTCGACAATTTTCTCGAGTGGGCCAACTTGGGCGCACAGAACAGCGGCCCAATCCACACCCTGCGCCATGTTTATGCCCCGATTTTGCGGGTGGTTCGCCAAGGTGGAGTGCGGCGCGGCGCGGGTATGGCGACCATTTCCATCGACCATCCCGATGTTTTGGACTTTTTAACCGCCAAAGACCTAGACCGCGAAGCCGCCGAGGGCGACATCTCCACCTTCAATATCTCAATTTTGGTAACAACTGCCTTCTGGGATGTGTTACAAGCCGATGGACTCTGGCCCCTCGAGCCGCAAGAAGTGATCGGTAAGTATTATTTGGATTACCTCGAGGGAGATTATACGGGCGTGGTTCCTGTGTTGCTCGAGCGGGAATTTGATAAAGCCAAAGGGGTTCCCGTTTATAGTGGGGGCATTCCCGCCAAATGGATTTGGAACCAAATTGCCACCCATGCGTGGAGTACCGGTGAGCCTGGGTTAATTTTTGTGGATCGAATCAACGAATTCAGCGCCATTCGCAATCTGGGCGAGAAATATCAAATCAAAAGCACCAATCCGTTAAAGTACCAAGCGGCATAATCAGGCGACTGGTTATGAAAACCCTGAATATCGGGGGAAGCCCAGTGGTGGGTAATCCCGACGCACAGCCCGAAAGGGAAGGCGCGAACGAGCGACAAGGGGCATCTCAAAACATAATGTGTATGTACATGATGTACTTTGAGATGGTGATGCGCTCTGAACTGCACCGATAACCGAGATATGAAAGTGCAGAGCTAAACAGAAATGGTTTAGCCCCTCGAGCCAAAAGCTTTAGGAGTAACAAATTTGGTGGTGAAATACCTCTCACAGTTGGCGAACCTTGCGATTTGGGCGCAATCAATTTAGCGGCCTATGTTGATAATAGTCGCTTTGACTATATTGCATTCCGCCAAGATGTCCGTATCTGCATCCGTTTCCTAGACGATGTACTCGAGGTAAATGTTTTTGCGCTCGAGGATAACCGAATTGCCAGCCAAGATCTGCGCCGTTTGGGTCTGGGGGTCATGGGTCTTGCCGATGCCCTCATCAAAATGGGGCTGCGTTACGACAACGAAGCGGGCCGCGAAGCTATCTTTGAAATTATGGGTGTGATGCGCGAAGAAGCCATCAAAGCCAGCGAAAAACTGGGCCTCGAGCGGGGGGTTTATCCTGTGTTCGAGCGCAACCAAGACAAGATGGAACACGCCCCACGCCGCAATGTAGCGGTGCTAACCGTTGCGCCGACTGGAACCACTTCAATGATCATGGGAGTCTCGAGCGGAATCGAACCGATCTACAGCCCCTTTATCTGGCGCAAAATCGGCAGCGAATACCGTGCTATGGTGGCTCCGCTGCTGATCGAACTGCTCGAGAGCTACCCCGTAGACGAGCGTTACGCCAACTCCGAGGGACGCTGGGATTGGGATAAGGTCTCAGAAGCCCTCAGCGGGAACCACGGCAGCGTGGTGGGTTTGGACTTTATTCCACACGGCATCCAACAGGTTTTTGTCTGCGCCCACGACATCAAACCCCTCGAGCATGTACGGATGCAAGGCACGGTGCAACAGGCTTTTGACCTCGAGGGATTTGCGGCGAATTCGCTGTCCAAAACCATCAATATGCCCAACGAAGCCACCGTGCAAGATGTAGAAGATGCCTACAGCGAAGCCTACCGCACCGGTTGCAAAGGGATCACAGTGTACCGCGACGGCTCGAGGCAGTTTCAGGTTTTGTCGGTGAGCAAGAAGAAAACTGAGGTTAAAGCTGAAACGGAAGTAGCCGCCCTCGAGCCTGCACCCGCAACCCCGCATGGCAAGCCCCTTTTTGACCGCCCCTCGAGGTTGGTGGGCATTACCGATATGGTGAAACTGACCGACCCCGCCACGGGCCAGCGCCGCAGCTTTTTGGTGACGGTGAACCAGCAAGGGGGCAAGGCCGCCGAGGTGATTGTGACCTCGGGCAGAGCAGGCGACGAGGCCAATGCAGACAGCGAAGCCCTGGGCCGTGTGGTCTCGATTGCCCTGCAATATGGGGTGCCTGTGGATGCCATTGTGAAGACCCTGCGCGGGATCAACGGCGGGTTATATGGTTCTTACAACGGGCGATTGGTGGGCAGCAAAGCGGATTTGGTGGCGGTGGCCCTCGAGACGATGAGTATTGGAGTGGGGCTGGGACAGGTAGACCCTGCGGTATTGGACGGGGTGGACTCGAGCGGGTATGACACGGGCCTGAGTTGCCCTGTTTGTGAGAGCAAAGCCTTGGTGAAAGAAGAGGGTTGTATGAAGTGCCAAGCCTGTGGCTATAGCAAGTGCGGTTGAGCTAGAATGAAATGAAGGAAGTGCGCTCGAGTTGGGGTGAGTGGCTCGAGCGTGTTTTCAATAATACTTAGGAGGCTTATGCTTGACAAACCACACAAGCTATTAGAACGGTTGGTTTCACTTCCTTATGAAACCGAGTGGGTGGAATTTAAAGAAAATAACGAAGATCCCCATATGATTGCCGAGTATATTTCTGCCATTTCAAATTCCGCAACACTGGAAAACAGACCCTTTGGGTATGTTGTATGGGGTATTTCTGATGATAACCATAAAATCATAGGGACTCAATTTAAACCGAAAATCAGCAAGGTTGGAGGGGAGTTATTTGAAGGCTGGCTACTCAGGGCTATAAACCCAAGACTAGATATCAAGTTTTACGAGATTGATTACAATGGTTATAATATAGTCATTCTTGAAATCCCATCAGCCAAAAACATTCCTACAAATTTTAAAGGGGAAGAATATATTAGAATTGGATCATATAAAAAGAAGCTCAAAGATAATCCTCAAAAAGAAAAACTTCTCTGGGATTCTTTTAAAAATAGTGCATTTGAAGATGAATATACAATTGAATCTCTAGAAATTGAAGAAATATTAAGTCTTTTAGATTTTGAAGCATATTATAGACATGTTGGCCTACCTGCGTCATATGATAAAGACCACATTATTGGCAGGTTGATTTCAGAAAATTTTGTATGTAAAAATGATTTTGGCTACTCCATTACCAATATGGGTGCAATTTTATTTGCCAAAGATTTGACAAAATTTCAAAGACTGGGGAGAAAGTGTATCAGGATTATTTTATATAATGGAAGTAATAAAATTGAAACCATAAGAGAAAAACTGATCACCAAAGGCTATGTTGAAGGATTCATGGAAACCATCGAGCATATTAGTAATATACTTCCTTCAAACGAAGAAATTGGACGTGTTGTCAGAGTAGAAGTGTCAAAATTTCCAATCCTAGCCATCCGTGAGTTGGTTGCCAATGCAATTATACATCAGGATTTTTCCATATCAGGAACTGGACCAGTTATCGAACTTTATGTAGATCGAATTGAAATAACCAATCCTGGAGTACCTTTGGTTGAAATTTTGCGGCTCATTGACCAACCACCAAGATCCAGGAATGAAAAATTGGCATCTTTTATGAGACGTATTAAGTTTTGCGAAGAACGTGGCAGTGGAATTGACAAGGTAATTCACCAAGCCGAAGTATACCAGTTGCCACCACCAGACTTTAGAACCAGCGGAGACAACATGATTAGCGTTTTGTTTGCGCCCAGACAAGCCTCTGAAATGAATTCACAAGAAAAAATCAGAGCCTGCTATCAGCATGTTTGTTTGTGTTTTATTAGTAATCAAAAAGCAACCAATACGACAATTAGGGCAAGGTTTAATATCTCTCAATCTAACTATCCTATGGCATCAAAAATAATAGCCGCTACTATCCGAGAAGGCTTTGCGAAAGTTGCAGACCCCTCGGTATCTAAAAGTCAGTATAGTTACATTCCATTTTGGGGGTGACTGGGGTTGTAACCATCATGTAACTGGA
>JANYFS010000602.1 GCA_025359705.1 Deinococcales bacterium
GGAAAACGCCCAAAGCGAGCCAGAGACGGTGAGAGTCTGGCGGGTAGCCCTCGAGAAAGGCGCTGGGGAGCAGGTTAGAGAAGCATAAAAGTGTCTCGAGTGAGGGATTGTTCCCCTCGAGGAACTGAGGTGGAACCGCGAGATTACTCGTCCTCAGATGGTGCATGTTGCCATCTGGGGATTTTTGTTTTGGAAAAAAGGAGAACCAATATATGCCCGCACAATCAATGGAAGAACTCGTCTCTTTGTGTAAACGCCGTGGATTTATCTTTCAAGGCTCCGAAATTTATGGAGGTTTGCAAGGAACCTACGACTTTGGCCCGCTGGGTGTAGAACTCAAGAACAATGTTAAAAATGCCTGGTGGCGCTCGGTGGTTTATGAGCGTGATGACATGGAGGGCTTGGACGCGGCGATTCTGATGCACCGCATGGTTTTGCGGCATTCGGGCCACGAGGCCACTTTTAGCGACCCGATGGTGGATAACCGCAGCAACAACAAGCGCTACCGCTTGGATCATTTGCTTAAAGATCAAACCTCCGCAGTGCTTGCCAGCGTTGCCACCGCGTTTAACCTGCCCCTCGAGACCGATTTGGCGGATGTGGTCGCTGCCCTGATGAAAGATGGAGCCGCCGCCGAAATCGCGCTGAACGCTGCCAAAGTGATCGACCCCGAGGAGAAAAAACCAGGCGACTGGACCGAGCCGCGCCCCTTCAACATGATGTTTAAAACCACGGTTGGCCCCGTGGCAGACGATGAAAGCTATGCCTACCTGCGCCCCGAAACTGCCCAGGGTATTTTTGTGAACTTTAAAAATGTGGTGGACTCCACCTCGAGGCGACTGCCTTTTGGCATTGCCCAAATCGGCAAAGCCTTTCGCAACGAAATCACCCCGCGCAATTTTATCTTTCGGGTTCGTGAACTCGAGCAGATGGAAATTGAGTTTTTCTGCAAACCAGGCACCGACGAAGACTGGCACCAGCACTGGCTCGAGGCGCGTTTGGCCTGGTGGGAAGCCCAAGGCATCCCCAAACATCAGATTGAAATTTTGGACGTACCAGCGGGCGATTTGGCCCACTATTCTAAGCGTACCTACGATTTAATGTACAACTATCCCAGCTTGGGCTTCGAGGAAATTGAGGGCATTGCCAACCGTTCGGACTATGATTTGGGTTCGCACAGCAAAAACCAAGCCGATTTGGGCCTGACCGCCACGGTTTCACCCAACGATAATAGCATTGCCAAGCTGACCATCCTCGAGCAAGAAAGCAACAAGCACATCGTGCCATACGTGATCGAGCCTTCTGCTGGGGTAGACCGCGCGGTCTTGGCGGTGTTGTCCGAAGCCTTTTGCAAAGAAACCCTCGAGAACGGCAACGAGCGCATTGTGTTGAAGTTGAAGCCTCACTTGGCCCCGATCAAAGTCGCGGTGATTCCGCTGGCCCGCAACAAAACCGAGCTGGTGGAAACCGCTCGAGCCATCAAACAAGACCTACAAAAACTGGGCTTGGGCCGTGTGTTGCTCGAGGACAGTGGCAATGTGGGCAAAGCCTACCGCCGCCACGACGAAGTGGGAACCCCGTTTTGCATCACGGTAGACTATGACACCCTTGGGCGCGGAGCCGACGGCGACACCAGTCTGCAAGATACCGTCACCGTGCGGGATCGGGATACCATGGAGCAAATTCGTTTGCCCATTGTCCAGTTGCGGAGTTATTTGCTCGAGAAGTTGAGCTAGGTTTGTTTTAGCAAAATAGGCTCGAAGGGATGGTGTTGGTTTCCCTCGAGCCTAATCAATTTGCCCGCTCGAGTGCTTTACAAATCAGACAATATAATCCATCTCTATACATTCTTTTGCATATTCTCCCTAATTTCTGCTTTTTTGAGGTTTTCCTACTTGGTTTCCACCCCATGTTTTGCCATCCAGTTCAAATTTTTGTTATGATGTTGGTTTGTGTAATTTTAGCGCGGCAGAAGTTAATTTTCTGCCGCGCTAATCATATTGGATCAATTTAAAAACTGATGTTACGCACCTAGGATTTGCAAGATTAATTATTTGAGCTGAATATAATCTGAGAAAATATCAAATTTGTAATCATATTGTCAAAATATGTAAAAGAAAAATTTTCTATTTTATGGT
>JANYFS010000608.1 GCA_025359705.1 Deinococcales bacterium
GTCACCCTCGAGCCACGCCGTAAATCGGGGGTCACATCCAAGGCTTCGGGGCAGGTGCAACAGATTCTGGTCGCCGAAGGAGACCGTGTGAGCGCGGGCCAAGTGGTGATGCAACTGGATAACAGTGCCTTGCAAAACCAGCTCTCGGATGTGAAATTGGCCCTCGAGAGCAGCCGTCTGAATCTGAAAAAAGCCCAGAACAGCCAAAGTGGAAACCTGGGGGTGGCGCGGCAAAATGTCGATTCGGCCCAAGCCAATACCGATCTTGCCAATCGCCGTTACCACGAAGGCAAGCAATTGTTTGCGGCGGGGGGTATTTCTTCGGTGGACTTGCAGCAATTTAAAGTCAATGCGGATCAAGCCACCAGCAGCTTACAAAATGCCTCCGACCAATTGGCTCGAGCGCAACGCGCTCAGGGCGAGGACATTGCGCTTCTGAAGGTGCAGGTACAGCAGGCCCAAAACCGCTTGGACAATGCAGAGCGCAGCTTGAACGACTCGAGCATCAAAGCTCCTTTTGCGGGGGTGATTTCGGACTTGCCGGTCAACCAAGGCGAATTTTTGGGGGCAGGCTCGAGGGCGTTTGTGTTGGCGGATGTCTCCAGTCTCGAGGCCAAATTCAAACTTCCTCCAGACCAAGCCGATAGCCTAACCCTTGGCTCGAGCAGCGAACTCAAATTGACCTACAACGGAATCAGTTTTCCTGCCAAACTCGAGCGGCGCACTACCATTCCAGGAGCAGACCGCCAAGTGCAGCTCAGTGCGGTCTCCAGCAGTGCCGATATTCCGGTGGGGGCCACCGCCACTTTGTCGTATCAGTTGCGGATTGCCAAAGGCATGATTCTGCCCTCGAGCGCAGTGCGTTTGGTGGCAGGAGTCAGCACGGTGTTTTTGACTCAGGGCGGTAAAGCAGTTCCACAGGTGGTCAAGATTTTGGGGGAGGCCGAAGGCAAAATGGCCCTCGAGGGTCTGCCCAAGTATGTCAGCGTGGTTTATCCATTGCCCAACGAGATCACCGGTGGAGAAGCGCTCGAGGTGATCAAATGAGCGGGATGCTTGGTTCTGCGTGTGCTTTTGGAGGTTTGTATGTCCGAAACCGCTTCTGATCTTCCGCCGCTGAAGGACAGCGATAAAAAAGGTTTGGTGGCCTTCTTTGTCAGGCGCTTTGTCTTTTCGGTGGCCTTATTTAGTGCCTTGGCTTTGTTTGGCTTTAGCAATATTCCCAAAATCGGGGTAGATATTCTGCCCAAATTTGAAGTCCCTGTGGTCGCCATTTCTACCACCTACCCTGGGGCTGGCCCCGAAGAAATTGCCACCCAGGTTTCCAAGCCCATCGAAGATTCGCTGTCCACTTTAGACGGCATCGATAGCATTGGTTCCACCAGTTCCGAAGGGGTTTCGGTGGTGGTGGTGCAGTTCACCTCCGACAAAAAAGTGGATCAAGCAGCGGTGGACGTTTCGCAGCGGGTTTCCGCCATTCGCGGAACCCTACCGCGTGATGCCAATGCACCTGTGATTTCCAAATTTGATCCCTCCGCCAATGCGATTTTGTCGGTGGCGGTATCCGCCCCAGGCCGCGACCTGACCGATTTGGCCCAATACGCCGACCAAACCCTCAAACCGGTGATGCAGCGGGTGGCAGGGGTGGCAGATGTACAGGTGCAAGGTGGCCCCAAGCGAGAAATTCAAATTTTGCTGAACCCTTCCAAATTGCAAAGTCTGGGCCTGAATCCTGCGGCAATCATCAATGCGGTGTCCAGCACCAGTTTGTCGCAAGCGGGCGGCAGTCTGAATATTGGCAAAGCACGCAACTTGATCACCCTCCGCAATACTGCGGTCAAACCCGCTGATGTGGAAAAAATGCTGGTCGATCCGCAGCGTGGCATCCGCATGGGTGATGTGGCAGTGGTGCGCGATACCAGCGAAGAACTGGGAACGCTCTCGAGGGTCAATGGTGAGGCGGTAGTCAGCCTTTCGGTACGCAAATCCCCCAATGCCAACTCGGTGCAGGTGGCGGAAAACTTAAGGCTCGAGCTAGCCAAACTCTCGAGCGCCCTGAAGGTCAGCCAAACCGCCCTCGAGCGCACTGCCACCATCAACCAAGTGACAGCGGATATTGGGCGCAAAGATGGAACCCTCATTCGCGGCGGCTACACCCTGCGGATCGTCTCGGATACCACCAAAAGCATCAAAGGCACGGTCAACGACACCTGGTCGGAAGTCATTGTCACCATCGTGGCGGTTTCTCTGGTCTGTCTGATCTTTTTGGGCCGCCTGAACACCGTGTTTGCAGTGGTTTTGGCAATTCCCATTTCGCTGTCGGGTGCGCTGATTCTCTTTGGAATTTTGGGTTTTACCTTCAATATCATCTCGCTCCTCGCCATTACCGTAGCGGTGGGCATCGTGGTGGATGACTCAATTGTGGTCGCCGAAAACGTAGAGCGTTACCGAAAAATGGGCTACGGCCTCAAAGATTCGGTACTCAAAGGTACCGGCGAAGTGCTAAGCGCAGTTTCGGCCTCCACCATGTCCTTGATTGCGGTCTTTTTGCCGATCAGCTTTTTGCCTGGCATCGTCGGGCAGTTTTTCCAGCAGTTCGGTTTGGTCTTGGCGGCTTCAGTTGCCATGTCTTGGGCCGAAGCGCTGTTTTTCTTGACTGTACGGATGGCCTACACCCCCGATCCCGAACCCATTCACAAATTCAGCGATCTGTTTAAACTCCCCAAGAGAAACTTCTGGACGATCCTGACCTACCCGTTTAGCATTTTGTTTAACCTGCTGAATTTGATCTCCGAAGGCATTCACCAGATCTCGGAGATGGGCTTTAACCGCCTGCAAAGTGGCTATGCCAAACTGCTGGCTTCTTCGTTGAAACGCCCCTGGATCGTGCTGACGGTGGCCTTTATGCTGTTTCTGAGTGTGGGTTATGTGGGGCCAAGACTGCCCTTCAACTTTACCCCCAAACAAGATTCGGGCATTATGACCCTGATTTTTGAGTTGCCCAAAGGAACCACTCTTTCGGAAACCAATGCGCTGGTCAAACCCGTCGAGGATTATGTATTGACCCGCCCCGAAGTGGATATTCTGCAAACCACCGTTGGCTCGAGCGCCAATTCGGGAACGGGCAGTGCCGAACGCGCCACGCTATCCGTGACACTCAAACCCAAAGGAACCCGCCCGCCTATCGACGATGTGATTGCGCTCTACCGCAAAGACCTGGGTAAAATGCTGGCAAATCGCCCCGATGCCAAATTTAAAGTGCAAGTTCCCCAAGGCGGCCCACCCCAAGATGGCGATTATGTGGTGACACTCAATGCCCCCACGCCAGAGTTGCTGCGCGAACGTTCCGACCGTTTCCTCGAGCTGCTGCGTAAAGATGGACGCTTTGTGGATGTGCGCTCCACCTTGTCCCAAACCACTGCCGAAAAAGTGTTTATCCCCGACCCCATCAAACTGTCTGGAACGGGCCTGACTGCCCTAGACATCGCCAATACCTTGCGTGCCTACAACGCAGGAACCCAGGCCGCCGTGCTGCGCCGTGACGGGCAAGAGCAACCGATCATCGTCAAAGCCGATCCACGCTTTGTACAAAACGAATCCGACTTGCTGTCGCTTCCCGTTTTTTCACAAGTTCTGGGCAGCGCTGTACCACTGGGCAGCTTGGGCAGCTTCGAGAATAAGCAATCTCCTGCCAGCTTGTCGCGCACCGATCAATCCTATTCGGCGGGGATTCAAGCCAACAAAGCCGAAGGTGTGACCACCGGCGCACTACAATTGCAAAACGATATTGCTAAAAAGCTGAAAGATCAAGGCATTACCGATGACACCGTAGTGATTGGAACTTCGGGAGCCGCCGCTTTTGTAGGAGACTTGGCAACTGCCGCCCCTCGAGCCTTCTTGTTGGCCCTACTGCTCAATTACTTGGTGATTGCCAGTCAGTTCAACAGCTTCCGTTACCCCATTTACCTACTCATTCCCGTGCCACTGGCTTTAATTGGAGCCTTTTGGTTGGCCTACGCCCTCGGAACGGGTCTGGATGTGATCTCGGTATTGGCAACGGTGCTTTTGATTGGTCTTGTGACCAAAAACGCTATTTTGCTGCTGGACTTTGTGATGAAAGAAGCCCGAAATATGGATTTGCGGAGCGCCTTAATCCAAGCGGGCCGCTTGCGTTTACGCCCGATTCTGATGACCACCATCACGGTATTCATCATCAGCTTCCCGCTGATTTTGGGAATAGGTGAAGGGGGAGAATTGCGTAAGCCGCTGGGGGTAATTATTTTGGGAGGCTTGCTCACTTCCACCTTGCTCACTCTTTTTGTAGTTCCCAGCGCCTTCTATCTCTTCGAGCGCAAACGCCACGAACGTGATCAAAAGCTCGAGCAGAATCAAAACAGGGTTTCGGGTACGCCTATCGCCGCCGATTAAAATCAAAGACCTTTTCTTAGCCCCTCCCTCGAGAGGGGGTTTTTATTTGGAACGCTCCAAAACCTCGAGCAATACCTTTTCTAGGCGTTCTCCTAAAACTTTCAAATCATAATGCTCTTGCACATGTTTTCGGCCCCGTAACCCCATCTCGAGGCGCTCTTTAGGAGTTAGGTTGGCTAAATATTCCAAAGCATCTGCCAGCTCGAGGGGGCTTTCGGGTGCAATGGTTACACCTGCTTGGGCATCATGTACAGGGTTATTGGGCGAACGCACGCCAAAGATGATGGGGCGAGCCATCAGCAAATAATCGAACAACTTATTGGGGCTGACCCCGTGCTTAAATACAGGTGAATCTTTAAGCGGCATTAAAAAAGTATCTGCCTTCAACATTTCATCATGAATTTCATTTTTG
>JANYFS010000617.1 GCA_025359705.1 Deinococcales bacterium
AATCGCTTTATTTTGCAAGAATCAGCCCGAAAATTGCTCCAAAATGTTGACTTCTACAAACCTGCCTTGGACAAAAATAATCCTCCATTAGTTGTAAGACACCGTGTGTCCTTTTGCCTTCGTCATCGTTTGAAGAAAGGTGGTGAAGTTCGGGTACATCGCCGTACTGATTCCCATACCTACTACTCGGGTCTAATGGCCTGCGGTTCGGTTTGGTCGTGTCCGATTTGTGCAGCTCGGGTGGCGGAACGTCGGCGGGCCGAACTTATCGAGGCTATTGCTGCTTGTCGTGAATCGGGTGGGGACGTTTTACTGATGACCACCACCGTTCCCCATACTCGTTCCGATGATGCTTTGGGCCTGCTGAATCTTCACAACGACACGTACCGTCGTTTTTGGTGTGGTGAGCCTGGTCGTCGTCTTCGTGAATCCTTGGGCATGGTCGGTTTTGTTCGCGCCCTCGAAGTGACACATGGAGATCATGGTTGGCACCCACACGGACATACGTTGTTATTTGTTCGTGCTGGCCTTGACCTCGAGGACGTTAAAAAACGCCTGTGGGGTCGCTGGGAGTCCCTGCTCAACCGTGCTGGTGTAAATCCTTCATCGAATGCTTTTGACCTTCAGGATGGCTCTAAGGCTGCTCGTTATGCCACTAAGTTTGGTCTTACAGATGATGAGGCGGAACGTCGCTGGGGGATTGCTGGGGAATTGACGCGGGCCAACACTAAACGCTCTAAAGCACGTGGTGGTCGCACCCCCTTTCAACTGCTTGCCGATTATACCGATGGTGATAAACAGGCGGGTGCGCTGTTTGTCGAGTTTTCCAAGGTTTTTCGTGGTCGTAAACAGCTCCAGTGGTCTAACGGTCTACGTTCTCGCCTCCTGCCAGACACTGAGGATCTTACAGATGAAGAAATTGCCCAAACCGTTTCGGCTGAGGATGAACTTATAGGCAGTATTCAACAATGGTGGCCACTCATTATCCATTTCAAACTACGTGGTCAGGTACTCCAAGCTGCTCGAGCTGGTGGTATTGATGCGATTCATGCTTTGGTGGCTCCTTATGAACCTCTTTACTCACTTCACTCGCTTCGCAAGATTCCTAATGAGGTATTAAATAATGTCCAGCAAGAAGAAAAATCCTCAACAACACTCGTCGATGTCTCTATGGGTGGTGGCTTTTGTGAGCCATGCACCAACTCAATCACACCTCAGTTGTCTGTCGGTACCAGCGGACAGCCCACACGCGGCTCTCGAAATGGCTCACTTCCTACTGCCGAACAACCCCGATTTGATTTCTCCGCTGGGCCACCTATACCCACATTTCCCGGTGATTCTGGAACGCTGTCAACCAGATCAAGTGACCATGAGATTTCAGCGGATCAAAAAGCAATTTCTCGAGATGGTAGACGTTCAAGAAATCCGGCAACCTCAACCAACTCACGGTGTAGCATAGATTCAACTCGAGCTGCTCGAGCATTCTTTGATGCTCCACCAGGTGCGCAGGGCTATCAATGGTTTTTGAATCAGTTTCCAGAGCGAAACCTGAGTGAAGGTTCTGAGCCTCACCTGAATTGAGCAGCCCGTTAGGGTGGGTGGTGCTTTCTCCACCCAACCTTGTAGCGATGACGGGTTCCGATGCAGAATGCAGTGAGGTGAAAGGGCTGTCAGGTTGGACTTAATTCCTTAGTTTCCGTCGATTCAACCTTCGTTTAGCCCTTTCGCCTCGCGGAATGGCGTGTCGGGTTCCGTTAGCGCGGAAAGGTCTGCGGGCTTGCGGGGACTCTAGGGGGTCTTTTTATGAGGAATATATATTTTCTGTATCTCATAATTTTTTGTATTTCAGAGAAAATCACAAAAGTCGAGTTAGGAGGAACCATATAATGGATAAAAACGAAACAAAAGAAGAGCGTAATACTAGACATAAACGTGAGGCGCTTAATTTTGAAATGTCTTCTACATCTGAAGAGCTTCAAGACATTGTAAAAAGTTTACAACTCTGTATTGGTACATATAAAGGTGACTTAGCAATTCTCGAATCCTCTATAGGTGCTTATTTTTTAGCTAAATTATATGGCTGGAAAATCTTACGTATGATTCATACGGAAAGAACATATAAAAAATATGAATCAGTATTGGGTTTAAAATTTAGTGATGTTGCTCCTGATTTTGGTGTTCTAAAAGACCGTGCAAACGTCTGGCATGTACATCAGTCTGTGGACTCATTTTGGTCGATTGTTCGTGGTGAGGTTCCCGTTGCTGGTGGTCGTACTTCGATTGACCCTGATCTTATGACATAGGTCTTTACAACCTACTAAATTCCCTGTATTATTGTTGAAAATCAAAAAGCGCCTCCTCCGGTCTCGCAAACTCTGGGGGCGCTTCTTGGCTTTTAAAGCTCAAAAGGAGATCGAGTCCTTTCATGAATAATACCAAACTTTCACCCTCCCTGTCTGTGTTTATCAGCTCAAACAAGCTGCTTACGCATCAATTGATGTCTGATCCTTCTTTTTTGGGTGATCGGGGAGTTAAATCACGAACCTATCCCATACGCGCTTCCGTACAAATTACGGCGTATCAGCCTTCAGGCTTGTATCTGGCGGTGTCTGTAGATCGATGGGCCATACAACAGCGTTATGGTGTCTTTCGCCGTTTGTGTGACTACGCTGGGTGGGAGTATCAGGAACAGCTTAGACAGGCCATTAACGATGGTACAGCGGCGGATTTCCCACATTTTGAAGAATGGTCGTTACAAAATGCGGGCCAACTGTGAGCGCTGTCGGTACGGGGGCCACTACCAAGAACCATGAGGGCCGCACGGGGGTAACGGGTCGATGGTGGGGCGTAGGGTGTGAGGCGGACGAAGCGAGGGTACGAGCTGAGGAGAACGAACTCCCCAGCAACACCAAGGCTAGGTTACCCGTGCGGCCCTCGGTACTTTGGTTAGCTGGCCTCCGAGACACAGCGCGTGCGCGTGTCCATTCTGGTCTGGCAAATCTGAAATTCGTATTTTCGTCTGAAATTCGGACGGTTCGATGAGCTGGCTTGATGCGTTTCACGAACCTAACCTACAGAAGGGCGGTGGTCGTGCCTCGTTTTATTCTGTATTGCTCCAAGGGGATGACAAACGGTTGCTTGATGCGGCGGCCCTCGAGCTGGGTGTTAAACCTTCGGTTCTAGCGGCTCGTATTGTGGCTCAGGTTGTTCGTCGCCACCGATTCCACATTGAGCCTCAAATTGAGGCCGAATAATGGATGCTGCCCCTCTTGATACATATACGAATTATGTAACCCCCTTTGGGCTTACAATTCCTGAAGATAGGTTGTCTGAGGCGTGTTTGAATCGCTTTATTTTGCAAGAATCAGCCCGAAAATTGCTCCAAAATGTTGACTTCTACAAACCTGCCTTGGACAAAAATAATCCTCCATTAGTTGTAAGACACCGTGTGTCCTTTTGCCTTCGTCATCGTTTGAAGAAAGGT
>JANYFS010000525.1 GCA_025359705.1 Deinococcales bacterium
CTGAGGTCTGCGCCCCACTCGGGCATGGGCTTGGAATTGAAAATATCCAGCGCCCGCAAACGGAACTCGAGCATCCACTCGGGTTCATTCTTGGACTTGGAGATCAGCTCGACCACTTCCCTCGAGAGACCTTTAGGAGCCTTCACCGCGTAGCTTTCGGGGTTGCTCCAGCCGTATTCGTACCCACCCTCGAGGGGGGCTGTTGTTGGGGTGACTTCTTGCATGTTGTACTCCTGTGTTGAAAGGAAAAAGTGGCTCGAAACAATAAACGAGAGTTTAGATAATTAGGTTTTGATAAATCTCGAGTCATACATTAAAAAATTATGCTCGAGATTAGACGAGTGCCAATTCCTTAACCCAGTCGTAGCCTTCGGTGTCTAGGCGCACTGCCAACTCGGGGCCGCCACTTTGTACCACTACGCCGTCCACAATAATATGAACCTTGTCGGGGACAATGTAGTTGAGCAAACGCTGATAGTGAGTGATGATCAGACCACCCATGTTGGGGCCGCGCAAGCTGTTTACGCCGTTGGCAACGATCTTCAGCGCGTCCACATCCAAGCCCGAATCGGTTTCATCCATGATGATGTAGTTTGGCTCGAGCATCAGCATTTGCAAAATCTCGTTGCGCTTTTTCTCGCCGCCCGAGAAGCCTTCGTTCAGGTACCTCGAGACGATCTCCTCATCCCACTCGAGGGTTTTGAGGGCTGCCAAGAGTTTGTTATAGAACTCCATAAAACCGATTTCCTCACCTTTACGGGCGCTAACGGCCAAGCGTAAAAAGTTGGCGATGCTGACTCCAGGAATTTCTACAGGGTATTGGAAGGCCAAAAAGACCCCCAAACGCGCCCGCTCGTCGGGTTCTAACTCGAGGATGCTTTGGCCATCCACCAAAATATCACCCTCGGTCACGGTATATTCGGGATCGCCCACGATCACCTTGGCAAGAGTGCTTTTGCCGTTGCCGTTTGGCCCCATCACTGCGTGCAATTCGCCCCTTGGGACGGTCAGGTTAATACCTTTCAAAATCTCTTTGTCACCAATGCTGACGTGTAGGTTGCGGATTTCCAGTTGATAGCTCATGTTTAAGTCTCCTTGTTGTACCTATGGGGCTTGTGTGGCACAGGAATTTTGACCCCTTGGTGCTTATTGAGAGTCATTCCTAACAGAGTCCAGTGTACCAGATTTATAGGGCAGTAAATGGAGTCTTTTACTGTGGATTAGATGTGGCTCGAGTCACTTTTTTTGGGCGCTCGAGGGGGCTTATACTCCTTTCATGATTACTCAGAAAAAATTAAGCCGTTTGGTGATGGTTGTTTCATTAGTTGCATTTGGCATGGGATTTGGACTTGCGACAAATACCGTAATGGGTAAAACAGGTATCAACTTGGACTTGCCTTCAAATTTTCCGCTACAATCAGTAAATGATAAAGGTGCAGAAATGACCATTGGACAAAACATTGATGGTCTAACTGTGATGGCAAGAATGAAATTAGATCCCCAGATGAAACATTGGGACACCAATGAGTATGGCGAAACAATGAAAGATCTTTTATCTATGAGTATTAAGGATTTTAAAATATTGAAGAAAGGCAAATTATTAATAAAAAATCTAGCCTTTGAAGAAATTCAAGCCACTGGAAAACAAACATCCGTCGGAGAAAGCATTTTTTTCTACATGACCTTTATTGTCCACAATGGCAAAACAATAAGCATTGTGGCAAGCTCACCCGTAAAAAAATTAGATAAAAATCGACCTGAAATCGCTAAAATCATTGGCAGTATAACGATAAAGTAATTATTCGAGCCTAAACCTACAGGGGTTTTTCTAGGTAATGTGCGTAGGCTTTGGGAAAATAAAAACCTTCGCTCGAGTCGTATAGTTCGAGCTGATACCACAATTGCTCGAGGGCTTTGAGGGTGCTTTCGGAGGTAGCTGCGGCGAACAGTTCTTGGGGAGATTTAGTTTCAAAACGAGCATTGGGTGGCCCAGTCAGCAGGCTCGAGGCTTCGTTTTGGGCAAAAATCACTTGCTGGCGCAGCGCCTCAAGTACATCGCGGTCCACCACCCGCAGCCCGTCTTTGCTAATCCATTGCACCCCAGCTTTAGCAAAACGCTCGAGCAAAATTTCCGAACGGGGCGCAGTTTTAAGCGGTGTAACCTCGAGGGGAACTACGCTTTGGCTGCTGCGTCCGTCTGCGCTCGAGAGGTTCAGGCGTAGCTCGAGGGAACCCAAAAGTTGCTCAGGTAAGACAAAACGGAATTTACGGTAGGCCACTCCCAAAGTGGCAGGAGGAACCGCGATTTCACTGCTGCTGCCCTGCAAAAGGGGTTTGTCATTTTGCCAAAACCCCCACTCGAGCCGCAAGGTACCTGGCAAAAATCCACTCGAGCGCAGTTTGATTTGGCTGTAAAAAGCCCCACCCTGCTCGAGTGAGAGCGGTGCAGTGAGTAAAGTTGCACCGTTAGGTTTAATCGAAAAATCAGGGATAATTTGCAGTTCTGGAAGGATTTGTTGTGGGGTTAGTGGCTCGAGTTGAGCCGCGAGGATTTGGGCCAGATCGCGTTGCTTGGAGGTTAGCTCAAGGGATTGGTATTTTTGCAGCTCGAGACGTGCTTCTGGGTAGTGTCCCAGCTCGAGCAATAGATAGCTGCTAAACAGACCCAATTCAGGTTTGTTCGAGGCTTGTAGGGTGGAAATCATGCCCTCAAAAGAATCTCGAGCGCCAGGCTCGCTAAACCGTAACAAACGGTCGAGTTGCTGTAAGGCTAACTCTTCTTGACCACTTTGCAGCAAGGCTTGGACCAGTTGTAGGTTATTGGAGGGGGATGTGGCAACTTGGGCAGATACAGTTTGCAGCCCACCCAAGCAAGCCGCAGCGGTTAAAACCAGACGAGCAATTGAACGCATATTGCCTAGCATAAGCCAAGCACCGTAGCATTCGGGTGAAAAGATTGAGCTGAGTCTATTTAATATTTTTTAGGCAGCGGGGCTTTTGTGGACATGCACCACTTGCCACACCTCTTGCACATCACTCGAGCCGTTGACCTCGCTCACCCGCTCGAGGACTCTAGTTTCGTTGTGGGTACGGTGCTTCAGACCCTCTGGCTCCACGGTGCTGAGCATCAGGGTATAGCTGACCACTGCCACTTTTCCAGCCGCCAGAAGCTGGATTTTAGGCTCGAGGATCGAAAAATGGTGGGCTTTACCTGCCGTAGCCCAGCGATTCTCGATCATGAATTTGTGAAACTCGAGTCCTTCTTGGCGGTGTGGCGTAACAAAATGTTCGTATAAGGTCAGCTCTGGGCTAGTGGTGGCCTGATAGGTTTGCCAGTCGCCTGCAAAAATACTCTCGAGGTGACGGCGCAAAAAGCTCAGAATCTGAGACTGGATTTCGGAAGGAAGGTTCATCTCATATCTCGGGTTATATTTCAGGGCGAACCAAAACCACTTGGCCCGCTTTGAGGTTGTAGTACATCAGGGCTTCGCTCGAGATCATAATGTCGCGGCGCTCCACTCCATCGCGGCCTTCCACCCGTAGCACAATTTCCCGACCCCCCTCGAGCCGAAGTTTGACTTTGCCGATCTGCTCGTCGAGTTGCACTTCCCAGCGCTCCAAAACTCCTTGCTCGAGCGCCACCAACATCCCTTTTAATTCTTTGGCCACCCGCACTTTTTGCTTGATGGTCAGTTTAGCGTAATCCGCACTGCCATCTTGGGTAGACGTAGTAGAGGGGTCGGTTTCCAGATTCATACCTACCTGGGTTTCGGCAGGCATCATCCGAATCACGTCAAACATCAGTTGCTCAAAACTCTGGGTGATGGTTTCCTCGAGGGCAGTGCGTGCGGTTTGAAACTCAAATTCGCCGCGTTCATCCATCAAGATATTATAGATCACCCCTTCATCAAATACATTCTTGTGTACCGCATGAACAATACGACCTTTAACGAAGTAGATTCGCGTCTCTCCGAAACGAGGATGTTGGATGATCAAAGCCCCGCTACGGACGTTGCTATTGAGCAGTTGGAGCAGCTCAAAAAGGTTGAATAGTCCTAGGGTTCCACGCATAATTCCTCATTATAGAGGGTACACTCGACCAATAACGCGAACCAAGTGTGTGAGACTTACACCCTGTGGGGGTTCTTGCATCCCCATGCGAATCAGCTTTGACGCTACTTTGACGCTACTTTGGCGCTACATTGGCACTAAGTTGACGTTACTTCGGCGCTAAAGCTGATTAACGTTGACTCTCGAGGTGCAGATACCCACCCGACACCAGATGCCGCAAAATCTTCTCGAGGTCGTTTTCAGCCAAAGAACGCGCTTGGCAAAAGTCAATTAAACTTTGTCCTACACGAATTTGTTCCATCAAAGACAAGCCCAGAGTTCCCACTTCACGCTTGAGCGAAGTATGTAGCGGAGTGATTGGACTAAGCCCATCGCGCCCCCGCAAAGTCAGGGTGTAGTGGTGGCGCATCCATTCGGCAATGGGTTGGGCCAGGGTCAGTGAACGTCCCATCAGCGCCACAGGATATAGCCCGATAACGCTCGAGGCAAGGGGCATACCGGCAATGACCTTGCCCCCCTGCCACAGTTCCACTTGGGCGGCTTGCACCCAAGTTCCCGAAAACCCCGTAGCAGGCGTACCTTCGCGCGGGGTGCTGCGAACCCCCGTCATAGCACCCGCAATTTCTGGCTCGAGGCGAAAACCGCTCAGACTAGCGCCGTCTTGCCACATTTTCTCGAAGGCAGCCAAGGCCGCAATCCCTTCTTCATCGCGGCAAACCGCTGCCATTGCCTGCCCCTCACAAAACAGCAGGTGGGCGCGAAGCCCCTCGACGGTGGCGTAAAGGTGTCCGCTCCAAGATTTTTCGGCAAGTTCGGCAAAAAATTCCCGCAAATCACAAAAAGTGCTACGCAAACCCAAATAAGCCGCCTTTCCAGCGGGCAGCAAGCGACCAAGCGATGTTGGCGAATCTTTAAACATGGGTTGTAGGGGGGTAATTGGAGTGTCAGTCATGATTTCTTCTTTTAGTTATATCACTACTCGAGGGGAAAGTCGGTAGGGCTGAATATCTTAAACATATGTTGGGTATAGGATCGGCTGAAATATGTGCCACTACCACACGGCTCGAGTGCGAATAAACACGGCTCGAGCGCACATTAATAGGCATCCATCACCAGAATCGCTTCCTCGAGCAGTTCCATATCTTGATCGAAGGTGAGCAGCGCACGGGCCTCCTCGAGATCAAAAAAGCCACCGTCCGAAAAAGTATCCTCGAGAGCCACCTCATCCGTTTCGGCTTGCATAGCGTACCAATGCACGTTGCGCTCTTCGCCTCGGCTGTTGGTGTAGTGGGTTTCGCAAATAAACTCGAGAACCTGCGCGTCCACCCCAGTCTCCTCGAGAACTTCTCTGGCGGCAGTATCTTTAGGCTCTTCGCCTGGCTCGATATGGCCTTTGGGAAAGGTCCAACCCCCCTCGTGATACTGCACAATCAGCACCTTACCCTCACAAAAAACCACACCACCACTACTGATTCCAATTCTCGACATGAGGACATTTTAAACCGATTAAAACCAAGAAAGCGCGTTTATAATCCTCTGATGACCGAACAGACTGAAACCCGCACTGAAGCCCATAAGGTGATTGGTATTTTAGGCGCAATGCGCGAAGAAATTGCCCAATTGACCGCTGCGCTCGAGCAGAAAACCGAAACGATCATTCACGAAATCATCTTTTATAGTGGGATTTTGCAAGGCAAAAAAGTGATTATTGCTCAATGCGGGATCAGCAAAGTGAATGCCGCCATGACCACTGTTTTGTTGCTGAGACAAGGCGTTACTCAGCTCATTTTTACAGGCGTAGCGGGGGGCTTGGTCTCGGGGCTAAAGGTAGGCGACATCGTAATCAGCCGCGACCTGCTTCAGCACGATGTGGATGTAGTGGCGCTGGGCTACCCCATTGGCCTGATTCCCGACGAAACCCTGACCTGGCAAGCCGACCCCGCCCTGCGCGATTTGGCCCTCGAGGTGGCCCAAACCATCCCAGGCACCACGGCGGTGGTGGGCAGAATTGTAACAGGGGATCAGTTTGTGGCTGACCCCGCAAAAGTGGCCTGGATTCGCCAGACGTTTGGCGGCGATTGCTGCGAAATGGAAGGTGCGGCAGTGGCTCAGGTCGCCAGCAAATTTGGGGTTCCCTTTGTAGTGATTCGCTCGCTCAGCGATTCGGCGGATGAAGGGGCCAAGTCCACCTACAACGAGTGGATGCCGCTAGTGGCTCGCAATGCCAAAGCAGTGGTTTTGGGGATGCTCGAGCGGATGTGATTTAGCCAACAGGCTTAGGCGGCCTCAGTCCCGTTTTACCTTCGCGTTTTTGCAGCTCGAGGGCCAAATCTTCCAGATTCATGCCCAGTTCTGCCATAGCAAACATCGAA
>JANYFS010000190.1 GCA_025359705.1 Deinococcales bacterium
TGAAGGCCATGAGAAAAGTCTCAATACTTTCGATGATCTCGGAATTTTTGGCATTTTTTTTGTGGTCAGACATTCATCTATCGTGTCACACATCAAAACGATTTAATCGGAATGGATGGTTTAAAACCCGCCCAGTACGCAGAATCTTAAGCAAAAAGCAAAAACCTACTCGAGCCACGTCCCAAAAATCGAGCATCACATCACCGAGTGGTGAACCCGCTCGAGGTATGCTACGTTTCTGAGTGCATGAGCCAAAATAATCTGGCTCGAGGCAGTGTGAAAGGGAGCAATCTTAATTATGGAAACCAAGAATTACGACGTGGTGATCATCGGTGGGGGGCCAGCAGGTTTGACGGCGGGAATTTACGCCGCACGGGGAAATCTGAAAACGGTCATCCTCGAGAAAGGCCAGCCTGGGGGCCAAATTGCCCAAACCGAAGAGGTGGAAAACTACCCTGGTTTCCCCGAACCCATTTCGGGTGCGGAATTGTCGCAGCGCATGGTGCAGCAGGCCGAACGTTTTGGGGCCACCCTCGAGCTGGATGAGGTTTTGAGCATCGAGAAAAAGGGTAAAGCCAACTTTGTGGTTAAGGGCTATGATGCCAACTACGCCGCCAAAGTGGTGATTATTGCCACAGGAGCCAACCCTAAGCATTTGAACATTCCTGGCGAAGAGAAGTTTTATGGTCGCGGGGTTTCGACCTGTGCCACCTGCGACGGCTTTTTCTACCGTGGTAAGCATGTGGTGGTGATTGGGGGCGGGGACGCAGCCGTGGAAGAAGGTTTGTTTCTGACCAAATTTGCCGAAACCGTCACCCTGATTCACCGCCGTGACACCTTGCGGGCCAACAAAGTGGCCCAGACTCGAGCCTTTGCCAGCCCCAAAATGCGTTTTATTTGGAACACCGCCCCCGAAGAAATTTTGGGTGACGAAGTGGTCTCGGGGGTGCGCCTGAAAAACCTCGAGACAGGTGAGGTCTACGACCACGCCACCGACGGGGTTTTTGTGTTCATTGGACATATTCCCAACACGGGCTTTTTGGCGGACGCGGTGGCCCTGCGTGAAGACGGTTATGTGGATGTGCAAAACGACATCTACACCTCGAGCGAAGGTATTTTTGCGGCGGGCGATGTCAGCGACTCGATTTACCGCCAGTTGGCGACCAGTGTGGGAACGGGAACTCGAGCCGCAATGGTTGCCGAGAAATGGTTGGCAGAACTCGAGGTTGCTGAGGTTGCCGAAGCGCACGACTAAAACCCCCTCCCCGCTCGAGCTTCTCCCCCTTAGAATAACCTAATGTACTCTGTGTTTAAAAAAATCTTTGGAAAAATCATGCGCCTAGCCCGCAGTTTCCGCGCCGAACAAGCGCGACCTGACGATGTTTGGGCGCATTTTTATTTGCAAACGCTCGAGTTTGAGTTTTACCTTGGCATCGACCCTCGAGACCGTGAACATGGGCTGCGGGTGGCAAAACAACTGCTCGAGGCACATCCAGAGGCGCGGGAAGAACTGATTGCGGCGGCGATTTTGCACGATTGTGGTAAAAGTGTGCGGCCTTATCATGTCCTCGAGCGGGTTTTGGTGGGGCTGATTCCCTATGGCAAGGGCGCGGGTTCCCGTTTTGAACCGATTCGGGTACGCAATCAACACCCCCAGATTGGCGCGGAACTGCTACGAAAATCTGGGGGTAGGCTCGAGGTGGCCCGTTTGATCGAGGCGCATCACTGTCCGCAAGACGATGAAGAAGCGCAGGTGCTACATTTTTTTGATGATCTCGAGTAGTCTCAAGTAAATAGTGAATCAGGCTCGAGTGAGGGCTGCTCTAAACAGGCATGGGGCGAAAGGTCAACGAACCCAAACACATTTCATCCTGAGTACCTTCTCCCCAGACGATGTAGCGGTTGTTCCCCTCGAGGGTATTGTCCCAGATACAGGTGATGCGGATTTTGTCGCCACGTTTTAGGGCAATGGGTTCTTGATACCAGTAGCTGCCTTGCCAGTGAAAATCCCATTTGGGAATGTCCAGTAGGACTTTGGCTTGGGGGGTGTCGGGGTTTAGCTCAAGCAGGGTGCTGACCCCTCTTGTGTGCATGTGCAAAATTACGCCCTCGAGCAGTGCCGTTTTGGGGAAGGTGCGGTCACAACTGCTGACCACGCGGTTGGCGGGTTGTTTGGCAAAGTCCTCGAGGGTTTTACCGCACATGGTGAGCAAGTAATCGGGCAATTTCCCCATGCGGCTGCCGTATTTTTGGATGCCCGAGTTGTAGGCGGTTTGGCGATTGCATTCGGGGCTGGAATTTTGTGTGGCACACGGCAATTCCACGGCGGCGGGCAAACTCATGCTCTCGAGCGGGGTAAGGTTTTTTTGGGTTCCCTCGAGCTGAAGGCGCAAACGGGTTTGGTCGGGGGCGTGGCTGACCAAGGTGTTGTAATGCACCTGAATTACCAAAAGATTGCCCTTTCGCAGAGGTTCGGCGGTTCCTTCTGGAAAAAGCGTGGCAGTGCTGCCAGGTGTCCAAGAGCCAATTCCCAGTCCCAAAATATTGCCCGATTTTTCCAGAATTTCTTCGATGGCAGCTTTGTTTAGCCCCCCATTTTTAATCACGATCTCGAGGGCTTGATTTTGGCTCATTTTGTTGGCATTCAAACCCGCTCCGCCAAAGCATGACCAGCCATCTTGCCCATCTTTACCATTTTTCTTGGCGATCAGCTCGAATTGGTCGGGGGTGGCGATGGTGACAATGGCGTGATGCACATTGGCAGTATTGCCAGGAATCACCTGATAGCCAGTAATGAACTGATCTGCTGTCAGCTTGGGATCGAGTACAAAACAGCGGTAGTCGTCGGGAAGTTTGGGATCGGGGATGTAGGGTGTGCCAAGTTTCAGCTCGAGGTCGGTGCGAAGCGCGGGAAAACTCCGCTCGAGGGCGGGGGTTTTGCTACTGGGTTGCCCTGCGGGTTGGGCCATTCCAGGCATTCCTGCCATACCAGCCATTCCAGACGTGTCGTTGGGGGGTTGGGTGGTACTTTGGGCCAAAACGTACACGCTCGAGCTAGCAAGAACACAAGCACCCAGTATCCAAAAGTATTTTTTCGACATAACAATTCCTCACTCTTTATTACTTCTCGCTCGAGTTATACACTCTTACACTCTTAACTACTCAAGGTCGCCTTGAAGTGCGCCCTCTTTATCCCAGTCTTGCAAAACTTGAATCTCGGCATCGCTGAGCTTGCGTTCGTATTTGAGGGCGGGGCTGCGGTTGCTGGGCATCCAGGGGGGCATATAGCGGGTTTGGGTGGCCCAGGCGATCAGCGAAGACATCGGTTTGCAGCCGGGTAGCTCTCGAGGGAAAAAGGCGCGATGCCGCCCACTTTGTGACAACCTACGCAGTTGCGTTGCAAGATGGGCTGGACATCGTTGTAATAGTCGGTATAGTTGGCGAAATCGAACGGGGCGGGTTTTTTGGTGACTTCGGTTGCGGGTGCATCTTGGGCATAAACC
>JANYFS010000567.1 GCA_025359705.1 Deinococcales bacterium
ACGGTTTGCTCGAAACGGCCCAAAATCTGTGCGCCCAACTCCATCACTTCCACGGGAGCTCGCTCGAGGTAGGCACGGAAGACCAGCATGTCGGTTTTGGACAGGCTCATTTGGGCATTGTCCAGCATCGAACGGAAAAAAGGCCAATCTTGGTACATCTGTTGGGTCAGCTCGAGGGAGACTTTGGACATGCCTGCATACAGGCCGTACCAACCAGGAATATTGGCGCGGTTTTGCGTCCAAGACATCACCCAAGGGATCGCCCGCAAAGAGTGCAGGCTCGAGGGGCCAGGACGACGCACCGGTCTCGAGGCAATGTTCAGCTTGGCAATTTCGCGGATCGGTGTCACCGCCTCGAAAAAGGTGATGAAGTTGGGGTGTTCCACCAATTCGCGGTAGGAATCTTTGGCGGCAGCGGCGGCGATGTCCATCGCTTCCACCCAAGCGGGGTTGAGGCTTTCGGGTTCGCTCGAGGCGGCAAGCAGCAGGGCATAAATCCCTTGCTCAAGGTTGCGAAAGGCCAAAGCGGGGTGGTTGTATTTGTCAGCGAGCGCTTCGCCCTGCTCGGTGATGCGAATTCCCGTTCCCAGTGTGCCTTTGGGCTGGCCCAAAATGGCCCTTGCCATCGGGCCGCCGCCCCGTCCAATACTGGTTCCGCGCCCGTGGAAAAAGCCCCAACGCACTCCTGCAGCACGGCAAACCTGCGAAACTTGGCGTTGGGCTTCGTGCAAGGCCCAGTTTGCCGCCAAAAAGCCCGCATCTTTGTTGCTGTCGGAGTAGCCCAGCATGATCTCTTGCACATCGTTGCCCAAGATACTGCGGTACTCGGCAGTATTTAAGACTTCTGCCATGATTTTGGGAGCGTTTTTCAGATCCTCGAGGGTTTCAAACAGCGGTACAGGCAGGGCGCGAATCCCCACCTCTCTGGTCAAAATCAGCACCTCGAGGAAATCTGAGACCGATTCGGACATCGAAACAATGTAATGCCCAAAAGCCCGCCCACCATGCAATTTGATGGCTTTTTTGGCGGCTTGCAGTGGCCCCAATACGGTTTGCAATTCTGGGGAATATACCGCGTCACGGGGCAACAGTGGGCGACGGGTTGCCAACTCGGAGCGCAACAGCACAGCTTTTTCCGCTTCGGGTAGCTCGAGGTAGTTGGTCACACCCACTGCTTGCAGCAGTTCGGCAACGGCGGCCCCCGTTTTTTCGGAATGCTCCCGCACATCCAAGCTCAGCAAATGCCGTCCAAAAATGCGACCTCGAGTCAATGCAGGGTGCAAAAACACGCGGCTCGAGCGGCGTTGGCCTGCGGTCTCCAGTGCGGATTCCAGTCCCTCGAGTTGCGAGATTGCGTCCTCTTGCTCGGGGTGTTCGTAGAGTTTTTGCAGCACGGCCCGCCACGGTTCTTCGGCCTTGGGCAAAGATTGGGGGGGCGGAACCCGCACCACATGCTGACTGAGGTTGGCAAATGCCTCTTTGATGTCCTGTTGCAGCACCTTTTGGGCAGTAGCTGCGTGCAGCTCGAAGGTATCGGCGGTGACTTCGGGGGTGACAAAGGGGTTGCCGTCGCGGTCTCCACCCATCCACGAATAAAAATTCAGTGGCAAGGTGGCTTTGGTGGGGCGCTGAAACACCACTTCAAAGGCACGGCGGAACTCGAGTTCAAGTTTAGGCAAAACCCCTGCGATGATGTCCAGATAGAACAAACCACTTTTGACTTCATCCGCCACGGTGGGGCGCACATGGCGCAGCTCGAGGGTTCCCCACAAAGATTCGATCAGCGCGGTGGTCTTCTCGAGGGCTTCGGGATTTTCCAGTTTTGCCAACTGGCTACGGATCTCCTCGAGGTGATGGCGCACCGTGCGGCGACGCATTTCGGTGGGGTGCGCGGTAAAAGTCAGGCCCAGCATCACTTCGGCACAGAGTTGCTCCACCTGATCGGCGGTCATGCCTTGGGTGGCAAGTTGCACAAAAGCGTTCTCGAGCGACTGCTTTTTGGGATCGGTGCGAGCGCTACTGCCTTCCACCCGCTCGTATTCTTCCGCCATATTGACCAACTGAAAATAGGTTAAAAAAGCCCGCACCAAAGCTTCGGCATCTTGCACATTAACCCCGCTCAAAATGGCATCAAGCTGTGTCACCAAGGTGGGATCTTCTTCACGCACCCGCTTGGACAGCAAACGCACTTCTTCCTCGAGGGCATAAAAGCGCTCTCCTGCTTGTTCGCGCAGAACAGTTCCGAGTGCGTGGCCTAGTGTATTGATATTTTGGTTGATGGTTGGCATAGTAACCTCTTTTGTGGTGATTGCTTAGCTTAGCTTTCTTTGAGCTGTGCTTCTTTTTGCGATTCTATTTGGTGATTCTTATTTGGTGATTCTTATTTTACTTGAGATACTCAAGGAGTTTATCTTTTGCTCGAGTTGTATTCTTAATTTAGGCACTCGAGGAAGGTTCAGGATGTTACTTAACATGTACACTCACCCCGCTTTCGGTGAATTGATAACGCTCAATCTCGAGGCAACGGTTATGCTCGAGGGTCATGCCAACGGCATTGATTTGGGCCAAACCCTCATCTACCTGCCAGCGGGCAGGCAAACGGGTCACAAAACGCTTGATTGGTTCCTCGAGCTGAAAGCCAATCACACTCTCGAGCGCCCCTGTCATGCCCGCATCGCTCTGGTAGCCTGTACCTTTGGGCAGCACTCGTGTGTCTGCGGTGGGGATGTGGGTGTGGGTTCCCACGATTGCCGCCACCCGACCATCAAAAAAATGGGCAAAGGCCGTTTTTTCGCCTGTGGCCTCGGCATGAAAATCAATAAAAATACTGCCCCAACCACTCTCGAGCGCCCCCTTGAGCGGGGGTTTTGGAGCATTCTCGAGCCAATTTTGTACCCCCACAAAAGGGCAATCCACAGGGTCCATAAAAATGCGACCCATCGCATTGACCACAGTAAAACGTTCGCCCCGCAACAAAGTGCTGTACCAACCCCGTCCTGGTGTGCCTGGCGGGTAGTTGATCGGGCGAATGATCCGTTCATCCTCGAGCAGTTTAAATATTTCTTTGTTGTCCCAGGTATGGTTGCCCAAGGTGATGCAATCCACCCCCGAAGCAAACATAATTTTGCTACTGGCATAATTCAGGCCAAAGCCACCTGCGGCATTTTCGCCGTTGGCAACCACCAGGTCATAATCGGCCCGAATGGTCGGCAAATGATTCGCCAGCACCCGCCTGCCCGCCTGTCCGCATATATCCCCGATGAACAACACCTTAAACATAAATGCTCCAGTTTTAGCTATAAATTACTGGGTACTTTATACACTAATTTGGTGTGATACTGAGGATTTATACCCCACTGCTCGAGGGGCTGAATAGACATAACGGTGGTTAGGTTGGGGGTTAGGTTGGAATTGGTCTTGGCTTGGTTGTAGAAAAGCAGAAAAGGCTCGAGGGGGGGGTTTCGACTGGCGTTTTACCCCCCTGCAAGCAAGGGTGAAATAAAGATTGTGTGGCTCGAGGTTTTTAATCTTTTTCTCGCCCTCTCACCTCTCGCTTTACCGAATCACTCGAGCGGGTTCAATCCCTGCGACACGGCGTGCGGGAATAAATGAGGCCAAAATGGTGACGGAAAAAC
>JANYFS010000576.1 GCA_025359705.1 Deinococcales bacterium
TGCGGTTCTTCGGCTTCCAAATTGAGCTCGAGGGGCGGTAAGGTTCCAGAATTGGCAGTGCGGGCCAAAGCATAATTGACAGGAGCCATAAACAAATGGATGTGTTTGGTGCGCGGAAAATAACTGAGGAACACAATAATGCTGCCCAATGCACCCCAATAGGCAAAAATTCGACCCCCTCGAGCGGTTTCGGGGGTGGCCCCCAATATTTGTAATAGCGCAGCAACCCCGCTAGTCAAAGGCTGAAGCGGATCTCCTCCCTCCTCGAGCAGTTTAAAACCCTGGCCCAAAATCCGCATTCCGACATGGAACAGAATAAAACTACTGACCATAAGTGAATCGGTTGGAATTTTACCTGCTTTGACCGCAGGATGTAACAAAGTACGTTCGTTGAAGTTAAAATCTTTTTTGGCTGGAGCAGCAAAACGGCGCAAGATCAGGGCGATCACCCCAAGCAGCACCCCAAAGCTAAGCAGATCTGCTAAAAAGTTATAAGCTGCGCCCAGAGCAGTATCGCTCGAGATACCAAATTTAAAGTATCCCTCGAGGCCATCTATTACATTGACCAGTAAATAATAAGCAAAGCCATACATAATAAAGCTATGCAACAAACTGATGATCGGGCGACCCCGAAAGGTGCGCTCTTGGGTCAGACTGCTGAGCAGCGCCTGTGAAATCCGCTCGAGGGGATTATTGAAACGGTTTTCGCTGGCGGGGCGACCTGCTGCAATCCACAGATACACTCGGTAAAAACCATAAACCCCATAGCCACCCACCAGCAGGGCAAAAACAGCAAAGGCCAATTGATGGAAAAGTGGTAACACAGAAATCCCTCCAAAAACCTCGAGTAAAATCTTGAACGGAGTCCAGTTTAGCACCTGCAAGATCAGGCGTTCGAGAGGGTGCGGGTCGGATTCAGCTCCCAATCAAGCGAAAAATTCTACACATTAAGCATTCATAAAGTTCTTGTGCGTGAGAAATAGGTAACATAGCTTATATTCGCTCGAACACATATGGAAAAGAGATATGTCTAGGACGCGATTTTTCATTTTCCAGAATACAACCCAGGAGGGATACCCTATGATGAGCGGCTTTAAGAATTTCCTGATGCGCGGCAATGTGGTTGATTTGGCAGTCGGTGTGATTATCGGCGGAGCCTTTGGCAAAATTGTCGATTCTCTAGTCAAAGACATCATCACCCCAATCATCGGCTTGGTTGGTGGTCAACCTGATTTTTCGGCAATTCGCATTGGTGCGGTCAAAAATGCTACAACTGGGGTTTTTGAAGGCGGTATTGCCGTTGGCAACTTCCTCAATGCCGTTATTGGATTCATTATTTTGGCTGCGGTAGTGTACTTTGCCATCGTGGTTCCCATGAGCAAAATGACCAAGCCACCCGCACCTGCCGCGCCCGCAGTTCCTACCGAACAAGAACTGCTCACCGAAATCCGCGACCTATTGGCTAGGCGCTAAACTTCCAAACTTCAAGAAATAAAAAACCCATTGGAGAGATATTCCCTCGAGCGTGGTTTCTATTACAGCAGGTACCATGAATTACCCTCGACTAAGCTTCGCTGTAGTCGGGGTTTCGTGGTTCGCTTGGGCGGGCTAAAACTCCCATCCCATCCCCACAGGCCAATTCCTGACCGTAATTTTCTAAAGCCCATCCGAGCATCACCTGAGCCGCTACCACGTCACGGTTCCCCGTATACCCGCAGTTGCCGCACAAATGGATTCGTTCAGAAAGCAGCTTCTTGTGTTGATGACCACATACGGGACACGTTTGCGAGGGTTTGACCTTACGGGTGGGAACCCACCACAAGCGTCCAGTACTAGTTTCCTTCACTTTGTACTCGAGCTTTTGGAGAATTCCCGACATCCCGACATCCAAGATGGAACGGTTCAGACCTTTTTTATACGCACCGCCATTCGCAGTCATGTTTTTGATATTGAGTTCTTCAGTCGCCAAAATCCCGTAGGTAGCGACCAAAGATGAGGTAAGTTGATGTTGGAAATCTTCGCGTTGTCTAGCAATTCGAGCGTGCAGACGAGCTATTTTGCCTTTGGTGCGGTTGTAATTCACCCCGAACCTAGTACGTCTCGAGAGTTCCCTTTGCAATCGAGCAAGTTTCTTAGACGAGGTTTTGAGGAATCGTGGGTTCTCAATTTGCGTTCCATCCGAGAGGGACAAAACGTGTTCAGTCCCCAAGTCTATACCTGCTTGAAAAGTACCTGAAGGGCGTTTAACCTCGCAGCGGATAGTGATGATGGCGTACCATTCCCCCGCGTGTTTGCTTAGGGTAAGTTGCCTCATCTCTCCCCACTGTCGCGGCACACCTCGAACCTTGAGCGTACCGAGATTGGACAGGGTGAGCTTCCCGTGTTTGCCGTTAGCCCCCGATTCAAACTTCCAGCCTGCTTTTGCGGGATAGCAAAACCCGACATAGTTTCGAGCAGATTTGAAGCGGGGGAATCCCGCCTTATCACCCCTTTTGACTCTAGTAAAGAAAGCTTGGTAAGCACGGTCTACACGGCGCACTGTTTCTTGCAGCGCCTGACTGCCCAAAGCTTTATATTCGGGGAACTCGGCCTTCAAAGCGGGAAGTTCATTCTGTTGGGCGTTATAATAGCCCACCGAAACCCCACGCCCGCGGTACATGGTGATGCGCTGCTCGAGGCAGGCATTGTAGAGACGGCAGTGCAAGATATTCCACGCTTCCAACATCGCAAGTTGTGACTTGGTTGGGTAGATTTTATATCGCATCTGGCGCGTCTCCATACCTCCAGTATATACTTTAGTTGCTATGGAATTCAAGACTGCCTCACACGCTGCATACCGACTGTATTACCACTTGGTTCTGGTGACAAAATATCGTCGGAAGTGTCTCAACGCCGCTATCATCAGAGACTTGGACGGGATTGTTCGGACCCTATGCGAGTCGTGGGGTTGCGAACTCAAGGAACTGAACGGGGAGGCCGACCACCTACACATTTTGTTCGAGGGTAAGCCCAGTATGGAGCTATCCAAATTCGTCAACAATCTCAAGACGGTAACGAGCCGTCTGCTACGACGCGACTACAGGGAGCACTTGGCAAAGTGGTATCGGAAACCCGTGCTGTGGTCGGCTTCTTACGCGATCGTAACCGCAAGCGGCGCACCCTTGGAGGTCATCAAGGCGTACATCATCAATCAGGAACGTCCACGCGAAGAGCCTTAGAACTGTCCTTGCAAACAGCGCAAGGACGCGGGCTATCCATCCCCCACCAAGCAACTGCGATGTGGTGGGGGACTTCCGCCCGCACCCCATGTTTAAAATCTGCTCAAATACTTCAGGGGTTTGGTGGTAGAGCGTAGCCATCGCAGCCTGACCAAAGCAAAGTGGCCCAGGACTGGCTTTGAGCAGTGCCTCAGCCTCTTGGTTGCGCTCGAGGGCAATCAGTACTTGGCCTAAG
>JANYFS010000021.1 GCA_025359705.1 Deinococcales bacterium
GCTTTCTAGGGTAAAACCGCCCCATTCTTCCGAAACCGAACTGCCACCTGCGTCCATCCAACGGCTGTAGGAGACTAGGGCCGATTTATAATGGTCAATTTTCTTGCTGACCTGAAAATCTTCAAAGCGCTCGAGGGCTTCGAGGGCCATGTGTTCGTGATTACCCCGAATAAGGGTGGCCCTACCCGAATCGTAAAGCTCGAGGGCCAGTTCGATGCAGCCCAAACTTTGTAATCCACGGTCAATTACATCTCCCAAAATAATAAAATGAGTATCGTGCGGATAATACTGTACCGCAGCTCGAAATAGATCCAAGCGACCATGAATATCGGTGATAGCAACGATCATTTTCATCTAAATTGTGTCCTGGGGCGGGTCATGTGGCTCCTGTTTGATGCTGTTGTGATGCTGTTAGATTCGCATGAATTCCCACAGATGTGTCGTTGCCTCTGGTGTACCCGATTTATATTGATTTTATTAAAAAATATACAGACTTTACAATCTACAGCTTAGCTAGATCCTGAGTACATCTTAAACCATTTTTTTCATGAGAGATAAATTTGAATACCGTCAACTCGAGCTTATCTTAACACTCAGTTTAGACTTAGTTTAGACTCTGGCCCAAAATGCCCTCGAGAAATGTATATTTTCTCACAGGAATCCCAAAATGGACTCGAGCCATTCTAAACAGTTCTACTGCATACTGCCTAATAAAACGTTCTAATGAAGCCATGCCTTCTGAGATTCCCGATCAACCCAGTACACCACCCAGCACCTTACCCAGTTATCACAAGGGCTACCACTTGGATCTGTATCTGCGCTTTCGGCACGAACTTTTGCTCGAGGTGGCAAGGCAGTGGATGCAAGATTTTGCTACGCTCGAGCCAAGTTGGTATGGAGATCTAGCGAAAGTGCGTGGAGTACGCTTGGTGGGTGCAATCTTACCCGATGTAGCCGATCCGCTCGAGAGCCTGAAAAAAATTTTGTCCCAGCTCAAAAATTGTGAGTTGGGCTTGCGGCCCTATCTCAAAAGCAGCACTTCCACCGAATATTTACCTTGGACCCGCAATAGGGTCTTCGGCAAAAGCAAGCTCGAGGGATTTGAAACTTTGGCCCTCGAGCCTGGGGTACGTTATATTTTTGAGGACTAATTTTTTGTTTAAACAGTGCTGCGCTGTTCGTGATCCGAAGGTTGGATCAGTGCCGCCGCTAGACAAGTCGCCGAACTCGAGGGAAGAGCGTGGGTTGCACAGTTGGCTCAGTCCCAGACGCTATACCTACTGGCAGTGGAAGGCATCAAAGGGTTATGATCTAAGGCGGCTCGAGAAGCTGAACTTTCTGATGTGACTTTTGCGATAACTTTTACCATACCCTTCACCATAACTTTTGTGGTGGCTCACATCACACATCCTGAACCCCTTTGGATTTGCAAATCTTTATGCACCTTCTAAAATGTCCCAGGATTAATCAGCTAAATCTTGATACCATAGGAACTTAATGTCCGACGATCCTTTTTCTACAAACGCACATCAATCTGATCACACATCAAACCCCACATCTGAACCCATATCTAACCCCACCGCTCGAGGGCCAAGTTGGTTGGCCCCTGTTACTGCGCTTATTCCGATTATTCCTCCGCTGTATTTTTTATCCTTTGCAAGTCTCACGTTTTGGCGCAAAGTCCCAGAGCTAGGCCGTCAGGTGTTTTGGATTTTTGCGGTGTTGCAAATGGTGGCGGCCTTGTTTACGCCAGATCCCATGTGGTCGCTCATTTTTGGGGGATTTCGGGCGCTGCTGATTGGGGCTTTGTTGTGTACCGGCAGCTTTTTAAAAGATACCAAGTTTTTGCAGCCCATTTTGATTGGTGAAACCATCACCATGTTAATTTCTTTTACCACCACCGCCATGCGGCATGGTTGGGATACCTTCAGTGTGCGCCTCGAGCATCCGATTTATATTTCGGTATCTTTGGGGATTATGGCGATGTTGGGCTTTTTGATTGCTCTGCTGGGCGAAAAAATAGACTCGAGGTTGCGTTGGGCCGCCATGCTGATCAACTTTTTTGCCCTGATTTTTAGCGGAACCCGCAGCGCCCTTGGTGCAGTGATCGCGGGCTTGCTTTTGGTAGCCCTGATCAGTAAAACCCCTCGAGCTTGGAAGCACTTTACCGCCACCACGGTATCCATTTTCAGCATCAGTTGGTTGTTCTCGAGCGGCTTGTTGGGCTTTGTTTCGGCTTCCTTGGGTCGTCTGACCGATGCTGGACTCGATCCCAAAGGTCGGTTGGAAGTGTGGCGAGAGGCTTGGCATAGCTTTACCTTGCATCCGATTGGCGGGGTAGGAACGTATCAAATTGGCCCTTCCATTCCCAGTATGCTGTTCCCGTGCAAGATTTTCCCACCCATAGAACCTTTTGGGCCTTGCCCAATATGGCTCGAGAAGTTCAATGGGGCTTGGAATATTGCCCATAATGTGGTGTTGCACGCGCTTACCGAAACGGGAGTGATTGGAACCATTGGCTGGTTGATGCTGTTGGGCTTTTTTGGCTGGTCCGCTATTCGTTCTAAAAATCCTTTGCTGATCGGTTTGTTCGGTAGTTTTATGCTGGTGAACCTGGTGGATAACCCCACTTTATTGCCCAGCCCGCACGTTGCCGAGGTGTTTTATGTGGCAATGGGCATGGCAATGGTGCAAGCCGAGCAAGTGCAGTCCGCTCGAGGGATAGCTCGACAACCGATCTTTGCTTCCAAGGAAGCCCTTTGAAACTGGTTCGTTACATTTTTAGGGAAATAAACCCACCCTTTTGGATGGGTTTATTGCTGTATAGCGCTTTATTTTTATTCGGTTACTTTTTTGTGGGTAGCAAATGGTTGGGCGGAGTTCCGCTGATTAAAATCCTCGAGTGGCTGATGTACAAAGTCCCCGATACTTTGGTCAAAGTGTTCCCAATGGCGATTGTGCTGATGGTGGTGGTGGCAATGGGCCGCCTGATGAACGAGCGCGAACTGGTTGCCATGAGCGCGGGCGGGGTTTCGCTGCGCCGCATTGCTTTTCCTGCCCTGCTGGTGGCCCTGCTCACTTCGCTCTCCGCGCTGGCTTTGCAAGAGTATGTCACCCCCAAATCCGAACTCGAGAGCAGACGCTTTTGGTACGAAGAACTGCCCAAAAATCCTGCGGGCCTCTCGAGGTTGGCAGGCTCGAGCATACCTTTGGGCGGTGGCCTCGAGCTGTATTTTCAGGGTTACAACCAAGTGACCCAAGATTTGCTGAATGTGCGGGTCTCCAACTGGAAAGGAAAAACCGGAACCTTGGTTTTTGCCGATAGCGCCCAATACCGCGACAACAATTTATTTCTAAAAAACCCACTGACCACCACCTTCAACTTCGATCAATTTGCGGCGCTCGAGGGGGCCAAGGATTATAAAAGTGTGATGAAGGTCTTACAAAAAGCCATCCCGATTTACAACCCACCTGCCGATAAAGAATCCACCTTCAAAATCGAAACAGGTACCTCGAGGGCGCAGGCCATTGCCAAATACGCCGATGGCTTTGCCGCCGAAACCCGCTCGCTCAGCGAGTTGTGGGCTGTTTTACGCGATTCCAGCAAAGGGCAAAAAGAACACAACGATGCGCGGATCAGCTTTAATAGCCAGCTTGCCTTGCCTTTTGCCAATTTGGTCTTGGCCTTGGTCAGTTTACCTTTTGCCATGCGCTTTGGGCGGGGTACGGGGGTGGCCTTGGGCATGTCGGTGGTGATTGTGTTGGTTTACTATTTGCTGTTCGCTCTGGGGCAAGCCTTGGCTGCTACAGGCAGTATCCCTCCCGAGATTTGTATTTGGTTGCCCAATGTGGTTTTTGGAGTTTTGGGTTGGCGAATGATTGACCCCTGACAACAAGTTAAGATGATTCCAAGAAACATGCCCTCGAGCCTAGGTTTTTGCATAGCTCGAAGGATACTTATTTTAAGATTTCTGGTACTGAGTGGGTTTGAAACCCGCCTCTACCTTAAATTTTTTTTATGATCTCGAGAAAAAAATAACGCACAACGTACAACAATCCTGAAAAACGTACCTAAAAACTTGACCCCCTCCCCTCGAGCGGTTAGGCTGTGCTTTGGGTTTGGCCTTTGCTGTGTAGATTACACAAAATGTATCCGCAGCCAAAAAAACGGTCAGACCTCGGGGGAAGTTCGGTGGGAGGGTTTAAAACCTCGAGTCCGACACTGTAGCGCAACGGTAACTGGAGTGGAATATTTCGCCTCAGAAGTCCGAATACCCGTACCAAGCACCCTCTCGCCAAATGGAGGACTTTGGAGACATAAACCGTCGCCATTTTCTCTCCGCGCTCAATCGTTATGGGCGCGGATTTTTTGCTCTCGAGGGTGAACGAGGAGTTCTATGAAACGTATCCTGTTCACCGCTTTACTTGCCATTAGCAGCATCTCAATTAGCAGTAGTGCTGCCGCCACCACCTACCCGTTCACCTTCAAAGATGATTTGGGCCGTACTGTAACCATCAAGGCCGAACCCAAACACATCATCAGTGTATTGCCCTCGAGTACCGAGACAATTTGCGCTTTGGGAGCTTGTGACCGCCTGATTGGGGTGGACGACTATAGCAACTTCCCCGAATCTGTAAACAAATTGCCCAAAGTGGGTGGCCTGTACAACCCCAACCTCGAGCAGATGGTGGCCCTGCAACCCGATCTGATTGTGATTAGCAAATATGGCAAATTGGTGGAACCCCTCGAGCGGGCGGGCATCACCGTGGTAGCAATCAATCCCGAAAAATATGCTGAGATTTTTGTAAAAACCACCACGCTCGGCAAAGTTTTAAACCTCGAGGCAGCCGCCAAAAACCTCAATCTTGAGGTGCAGAGCAAAGTCAAACTGCTCGAGCTGCGGGTACGGGCGCTGAAACACCCCACGGCTTATTTTGAAATCGATCCTACCCCCTATACCATCGGCCCAGACAGCTTTATGGGCGTGATGCTGAGCAAAGCGGGCGCGGTCAATATCATTCCCAATACCTTGGGCGACTTCCCCAAAATTTCTCCAGAGCTGGTTTTGGAGAAAAACCCCCAAATCATGCTGGGCCTGACCCTCGAGGAAGCCAAAGCCCGACCAGGTTGGGCAGGAATTGCGGCGGTGAAAACGGGTAAGGTCTTTAATATTTCAGGGGTGCTGAACGACACCTTGGTGCGTCCTGGCCCGCGCATTGCCTTGGGACTCGAGGGTTTAATCAAACTTTTGCATCCCGAACTGAAGAACTGAGGTTGTGGTGAGGTTTTTATGCGGTTAGGCTCGAGCGACGGGTTACACCAAACAGACCCAGCCCCTAACACCATTCCCGCTCGAGTGCCACGGGCTGGGTTGGCAGTGGTGTTGTGGATTTTGCTGGCAGTCAC
>JANYFS010000032.1 GCA_025359705.1 Deinococcales bacterium
GTGGGCAATTTGCCGTGCAGCAGGGCGTAGCTCACTTCTTCAAAAGTGCTGTGTTCGGCCCACTCTTGAATGGGGATTCCCAAATGCGTCAGGATGCCCTTTTCACCGTCAATATAGGTGAGTTTGCTTTCGGTGAAGGTGACACCTGCGAGACCTTCGTAAACTTTGACGGCTTCTGTCATTTTGGTTGCTCCTATTTATTGGATCTGGGTTGATTTTGGCTTGACTTTGGCTTGATTCTGGGTAAGGCTCGAGCGGAAACATCTCGAGGATCGATTTAAAGTCTTCTCGAAAATGGTTTTGACAGTGATTTCGGCAGTCATTATGTCAATCATTTCGGCAGTTATTTCGGCAGTGCAGTTAATGAGCAATAGTCTATCATCTCGAGTCAGAAAGATGAGCGGTTTACGGGGTATAAAACCTTTGTTTGTTACTTTTTCAGTGACATTTTTGGGAGGTTTTGCGCTCATCCGTTTTTGACCATTTATCCATTCTTGACCATATACCCCAGCAATTTGGTCAGGCTCGAGAGGGGGGTGCGCGAAAAGGTTTTAAAGCTCGAGCGGGTTTGGTCGGCACTGCGCTCGAGGCGTACAAAAAGCTCGTCGAATAAGGATTCGGGTATGTTCATGGCGGGGGTTAAACGCAGGGTAAAGGCTGAATTCAACGAGAAATTGAGCTGGACACCGCCATCATAAAAGGTTTTCAGGGCAAACAAGCCAGTCACTTCGTTGATCAGAGCGGCCTGAGAATGCAGCAGGCTCGAGCGCACCACGGGGTGAAAGCTCATGGCCATCAGCATTCCTGCCCCGCGCACTTCTTTAAAAAGTTTAGGGTAGCGCTTCGCCATGACCTGCAAGCGCTCGAGGCCAATTTTGCCCATCCGCAGCGAGCGTTCGGGCAAGTTTTGATCCATCACCAGCTCGAGGGACTTTAAACCCACTGCCATTGCCAAAGAATTCCCGCCAAAGGTGTTGGAATGCCGCTTCACATCATTCACTTTGCCCAGCATCTTTTGGAAGATTTTGTCGCGTACCAAAGTGGCCCCAATTGCTACCATGCCGCCACCAAGGGGTTTTGCCAAACAAATAATATCTGGCTCGAGGCCACCCGCAATGCTTTCAAACCAGTGTCCGGTGCGCCCCAGACCGGTTTGAATTTCGTCGGCAATGACCGTAATTCCCTTTTCGCGGCACAATTCGCCCACACCTTGCAAAAATCCTGGGGGCGGCAAAATACAGCCCGCCTCGCCCTGAATCGGCTCGAGGATTACACAAACGATGTTATCCGCGCCCAATTTGCGAATGGTGTCGCGCAGTTTATCCACATCGCCAAAAGGCAACGGGGTAGTTTTGACCAGCAGATGCTCGAAATCTTTTTGTAACGACGGGTTGGGGGTCAGCGACAAAGCCAGCAAGGTTTTACCGTGGTAGGCCCGTTTGAAATGGATCAGATGCCTGGCTTTGGGCTTGGCGGCCTGAGCAAATTTAACCGCGCCTTCCACCGCCTCGGTTCCTGAGTTGGAAAAAAATACCCTCGAGCTGGCATGGCTGGGGGCTTCGCGGGCCAGCAACCGAATCAAATTGGCCTCGAGCGCACCCCGCCAAGCGGTCACGGACTGTTGGGGTAAAGAAACTTGGCGGTTTTTGGCTAAAAATTCCCGCATAAACTCGAGCAAAGGTGGGTAATTATCACCAAAAGGTAAAGCGCTGTAACCCGCTGCATTGATGCTACGGTGTCCGCTCGAGTCTTGATGTTCCCACGGCGACAGCACTTCAAACGGCCCCGCCACCCCCACCGCCGAAAGCAAACTGAACAGGCTTCCGTTGCCGTATTGAGTTTCCAGCTCGAGCGCTCGAGCATTCATTTTTTCAGACAAAACTTCGTCTGCACGAATAAAATCACTAGATATAAAACCCTTAGACGGGGAACCACTTGACATAAAAACATCATAAGGTTTTGAGAAGGTTTTGAGGTAGGTGAACTGCAAGAAAGGCTCGAGGGAGATTTGGGATAGTTATACATGAGAAGGCGCTCGAGAGAGGGGGGATTTTCTGATTCCAAAATGACCTTAAATTTTTTATAAATACTTATAATTTTCCCACATTTTCTCCACATTTTCTCCAGAT